>JBGQIG010000006.1:0-24953 GCA_041498365.1 Terriglobia bacterium
CCTGCAGCTTGGTTCGCGGATGAAAGAATTAAGGTAACTGCGCTAACGTGCCCTCGCCGCGAGAGCACGTTAGCGCGGTGGGTCAAAAGATCCGCTAGATCAGTGCACCTCAGCAGTAGCTGGTGTCACTGGGTTGTCTAGTCTCGTCGAGAGGAGAGGTCAATGCGGGGGTAGGAAAATGGAAAACGCGCTTGGTTTAGTGATGACGGGCGGGGGGGCTCGCGGTGCTTATCAAGCCGGTGTTCTTAAACGCATTGGCGAGATAAAACGGGTTCAAACGCACGGCAATCCTTTTCCTATAATAGGAGGCTCTTCCGCCGGAGCGATCAATGGTTCTGCAATTGCCGCGGGGAGCGACAATGTTACTCTGGCGACCAAACTTCTCGCACAGGGTTGGTCGGATATCCGACCTTCCGATGTCTTTCGCTGTGATGTTCTATCACAGGCCCAGAATTCCCTTACCTGGATACTAGATCTCTCCTTTGGAGCACTTCTCGGAGGAGGTAACGCCCGATCTCTCCTAGACGCGACTCCTCTGAGGCACTTTCTCAGCGAACACATCCATTACGACCGAATCTACAACAATATCAAGCGTGGGCATCTCTACGCACTTGCTATTTCCGCGACTAACTACAACTCAGGGAAGAGTTATCTTTTCATTCAAGGAAAGAAAGGCCACCCTATGTGGAACCGAAGCCGGCGAGTGACACTTGCGACAAGTATTACTGTCGACCATGTCTGCGCGTCGGCTGCGATTCCTTTGGTCTTTCAGCCTGTAAAACTTAAGACCGCTCGAGGAACGGCTTTTTTTGGCGATGGTTGCGTGCGCCTTCAACAACCTCTCAGCCCGGTCATACGCCTGGGGGCAGAAAAAGTTTTTGCGATCGGCGTCCGCTGCGAAGATCTTGAGCATCAAAAAGAACCCGCGGATCAGAGAGACCCTTCGCTAGCGCAAATCATGGGAGTTCTTTTTGACGTTATGTTTTTGGATCACCTGGCTACTGACATCGAGCACCTTGAGCGGTTGAATCAGCTGCTCGGCGGTGGCCGAATCAGCCAGTCGGGTGTTCGCGGATATGAAAAGATGCGGCCGTTGGCATCATTCCTCATGGCGCCTTCGGTCCATTTATCACAACTGGCAGAGCAACATCAGAAAGACATGCCTTATCTTATTCAGTACTTTGTAAACAGTTTGGGACGGGATGCGGCTTCGTGTTCGGATCTGATGAGTTATTTGCTCTTTACATCAAAGTACACCAGCGCTCTCATTGATATTGGCTACAATGACGCCAGCAGGCGAATCGATGAGATCGAGAGTTTTCTCTATTCCTCTGATGATGGGGGACACCGAAAACCTGGGGCCAGCGCAATTGGAACGGTAAGTCGAGACCGGTAGGCTTGGCGCCGACGGCTGTGGCGCGCCCGTAGTACAAGCTTTCTTCGCGAACGAGCAACTCCCGCGCGGTGTTGAGGCTACGGCATTAGGTTGCGAGACCCAGCTCCACAGAGTCTATTCGGTCCCCCTTCGAAACCCGCGAAGGGTGGGGCAGCCAGTGGAAACTCCTCCAGGCTTCTTCTCAGCTCTTTCTTGCCGTCACGGCGAAGAACTCAGTCGCTTCCTGTTCCACATGAGTGCTGCCACAATTCGGGCACGACAGCTTTTCCGCATCGTGCTCGGTCAGGGTGAGAATCTTCTCAAATGGCTTGTGGCAATCCTTGCAGATGTAGTCATAGACCGGCATGGCAATCCTCCCACAGAACTTCACGTTATTGAGGCAACACCTCAATGGCAGTTACAGTTGCGTAATCGCTGACAGGCACAAACTCCAATAGCAGTTTGCCTTGCGCATTCGGCTCGAGCCCTGTGATCTTCCGGACTAGCGGGCGATTCTCGCCAACTTCATCCAGAACGTTGAAATTCTTGATTATTGTTTTGCCATTGCAATATATGTCGAACACACGACCCCGGCCAATACGTTCCAGGCCAGTCCCTGGCTCAACGTTGCTGGAGTAAGCTGTGGACATCAGGCCGCGCTCGATGAAATGCAGGATCAGATCGTATCTGCCGGGCGCGGCCGGAATAGCATAAGAGAAGTGCCCCCACCGCTCGGTCTCGTAGAGCTCAGGATCATCAGCCTCGGCGGCAGACTTCTCGCTCACGGCCAGCTGTCCTCCCTTGAAATATGTATCCGGGCCCCACCAGTGACTGTCATTGGAGTAATAAGGAACATCGCGGGTCACAATGCGCACCGGTCGCATGCGGCCACGTGATCCCGGCAGGATTTCAATGGCCGACAGCATTGCTCGGCCACCATGCACGGACGAGAAATTCAGGTGAAGCTGGCCATCGGGGGCAGCAGAAATATCTGTGAACACCTTGACGTCTGCAGTCCTGCTGCCCCCCATATCAGCCAACACGTCAAAATTGGTGAGCAGTGGTTTGCCATTCGCATAAACCGTCATCACCCTGCTCCCCTCGCCACCGTCGCCCACATCCTCCGGACCGTAGAACGTCTCCGCAAAGTGCAGGTGCAACTCATAGAGTCCGCGCTTCAGGGGAATGTTGTAGCTGAAGTCGCCTTGCCGGCTTGAACGATAGAGGCTGGGATCCTGTGTTCGCCAGATGTGTTGCACGGGGCTGCGAACTGCCGCTCCGCCCGCAAAATATGCGTCGCCACTCCATAACTTGCCGGCGCGATCCACATAGCTGCGGCTTGCACCGGCCAGAATCCGGATCTCGTCCCCGACCGGCAGCCCCATGGGAACTTCAGCACCGCTCTGCGGCTGCTGCGCTGAATGGACTGCAGGTACCGGTCTTGGCCTTGGCCGCGCCAGGAACGCCCACGTTCCGAGCGTGACCAGCCCCAGAACCCCTGCTCCAATCATCCCCCAAAGATGCCAGCGTCTCGCCGGACCTCCTTCCGCCGGAGCCGCAATCTTCTCCAGGTTGATACAAGGTTCCAGATCCGGATCCCTGGCTTCGGACAGGTCGTGCCTTTCGAATAGGGGAACGTACTTCCCGACTGGAATGGTGATTCGCAGCCGATGATCGGCGCCCGGGCCGCTATAGTAGTCCACCAGGCGTTTGCGCAGACGGTTCGCCTGAACCCGAACGATAGAATCTGTGTCCTGGTCGAAAGCTGAGCTGCGCCCAAGCACCTCCAGCGCGATCGAATACTCCTTGATCTCCTCAGCCTCGCCGGCAAACAGTTTTTCGCATAGATACGACAGCATGTGGGCCTGGGCCGGAGAACGCGCAAATAGGTCTGACTCCAAGACCGCTTGCAATTCGGCGCGTTGCAGCTCCGTTTCTGCTGATTCGGCGATCAAAGGCATGGCTGCCTCCGGCACACTTGCCCTGGGCAGGGTCTCTTGCACACTTCCGCGTTGTCTCTGCAACCGTTACCAGCTTATGTAACGGCACGCTTGACCGCAGTGATTGTGATCACACGTGTTGGGCGAGATGCCTCAATCTCAACCTCTTACCTGTCGCTAATGAGAGCAATCATCGTTGAAGCAGGCGCGTAACCCTGTTTGGTAGCAGTCGGGTAACGGATGTAGCGTTGCCCAACCTGTCCTTTGTCGCAATACTGAGGCCAGATGCGGTGTGCAGATCATGTATCGGAGGTCAAAACGTGAGGCACTACCGCAGGGGAGGTAAATATGCGAAAGCTGATTTTGGGAATCATAGTCGTGCTAGCGGTGGGAGTGCTCCAGCCCCGTGCAGCTGCCTCGACCGCCGATGAGCAAAAGCGGACTGTGATTACCCCGTCGATGACTGTGGCCGAACTGGAGACCAAAGGCGATGCACTGAGAACCGCGAAGGACTACGAAGGCGCCATCCAGTTCTTCCAGGCAGCACTGCGCAAAGATCGCAAGAACGCAGTGCTCTACAACAAGCTAGGTTTAGCCGAGCTTCAAACCGGCGACACCCGCGCGGCCCGTTCGCACTTCGACAAGGCCGCCAAGCTCAACCCCAAGTATGCGGAAGCGATCAATAACGTTGGCGCGGCTGACTACCTGCAAAAGAACTACGGCCGGGCAGCGCGCTATTTCAAGAGAGCGCTGGCCCTGCATGAGGACAGTGCCTCCTACCACGCCAACCTCGGCGCCGCCTGGTTCGCGCAGAACAAGGTGGATCGCGCAATCGCAGAGTACACAAGGGCTGTGGAACTTGATCCTGACGTTTTCAGAAAGCAAGCCATGGCGGGCATTTCTGCCCAGATTGCCAGTCCTGAAGAGCGGGCCAAGTATCAATACATGTTGGCGAAAATTTATGCCCAACGGGGTGACGTGGATCGTTGTTTGGAGTGCCTGAAGAAGGCTAAGGAGGAAGGCTATCGCAACCTGGGGAACGTTTACAAAGACAAAGAGTTCGCTGGCCTGTGGCAGGACGTGAGACTCGGGGCAATCATCCCCGCGCCGGCGAAATAGTAGAAGAATTTGAATTGAAGCTTTCAAACAACGGGCGGTGTCCTGGCCGCCCGTTGCAAATCCTCAATGTTTAGCCGAAAGCTACGTGGAGAGGCTATGAGCCCGTTGTGCTCACGCTCATGCCTACCGGTGATTTGGCTCACTGCAGCCCTTCGTGGTTAGTATGTAACTTTAGGAAGTGGTCGATGGCATTGGAAGTGGTCTATGGCATTGTCCCTGATAATAGCCGTTCTCGCCGCATGGTGGTTGGTCACAGTCGCCCTTGCTACCGGCGCTTTCAAAGTCAGAAGGCATCACCCTCACCCACCATGAGGAAGGGAAGCACCAGCATTAGTCTGGATAACCTCGATTTTGGCCAAGGAACCGCCAACAAGCCGATCAATATTGCAACATCGCCATTACACGCAATATAAAAAGGCGCCCACTTTTGCGCTAGGTTGAGATTGTTCGCATCACCAACCTAGCGAAAGGAGCGCCTTTATGAGTCAAGAAAAGTATATCGGCATGGATGTTCATCAGGCCACTATTTCCGCTGCCGTGATGGATGCTCATGGCAAGCTGCTCATGGAATGCCTGCTGGAGACCAAGGCGTCCACGATAGTTGACTTCATCCAAGGATTGCACGGAACTCTGTCCCTGACCTTCGAGGAGGGAACCTCGGCTGCCTGGTTACACGATCTCCTGAAACCCCATGTCAGCCGGCTGGTAGTCTGCGATCCGCGAAAAGCGGCTCTGTTGAAAGAGGGCAACAAGAGTGACCGGATCGACGCGCGAAAGCTGGCCGAGTTGTTACGCACGAACCAGCTCAAGGCGGTGTACCACGAAGAGCATGGAATACGCGCCTTAAAAGAGTTGGGGCGGAGCTATCTAACGATCACCAAAGATGTAACCCGCGTGATGAATCGGATCAAAGCCCTGTACCGCAGCTGGGGCATTCCCTGCAGTGGCACCAGGGTTTATGCTCCCCGTCATCGCGCCGAGTGGTTGGCCAAGATCGTGGAACCAGGAGTTCGGGTTCGAGCCGAGCATTTATACCAGCAACTCGATAGTCTGCAACCCCTGCGCCTGCAAGCGCGACGCGAACTCCTGCGGGAGAGTTACCAGCATCCTGCAGTGAAGTTACTTCGTCAGATTCCTTCGATCGGTCCGATTCGCGCTGCCCTGCTGGTGGCATTGCTGCAGACACCCCACCGTTTCCGAACCAAGCGCCAGCTTTGGGCCTACAGTGGTTTCGCCGTCGAGACCCATGACAGCGGCGAGTATCGCTACGTGCGAGGCAAGCTGCAACGCAACCGTGAGCGCATCACCGTGCGTGGTCTGAACGACAACCACAATAAGGATGTGAAGAATCTTTTCAAAAGTGCTGCTCTCTCTGCCAGCACACGTCCTGGTCCTCTGCACGACTGCTATGTGGCTCGGGTGGAGAAGGGGATGCGGCCGACGATGGCGCGTCTGACACTGGCACGGAAGATAGCCACGATCACCTTAACGATATGGAAGAAAGGAGTGAGTTTCGACCCCAAACATTTGCATCGGCAAGCAGCTTGAGCATCTCCGGTGAAGAAGGCTTTCCGTCTCTGGGATTCTCTCCGGTGGTGGTCGGTCGCGTTCTGGAGATGCTCGGTTCGAGGGTGAGTATCAGTCAATGAGATCGGCCCCGCGTGCTTTGGCACCGAGTCACCCATTACACGTTATGCCCCCTCGGATAACCAGAAATAGCCATAGGCCACGAGCCTCGGATAGAACCATGGTTGCCTCTGAAGCAACCAGTCTCGCTTGCCGCTCTCTCAAACTCGATAGCATCGTCACCAGGGCAGAGAAACTCACGAGAATGGACAACAAGCCAAACCTCTCCAGAGAAGTGAAACTACAGTGGGCTGGATCTCGAGAAACAATCTCCACTCCGGTCGAGGCGGAGTTTTTTCTTGACATCCCTTTTTATAGAACTCATTGACCGGGTTGTGAATGTAAACGCCTGGTTCTCTGAGTCCGTAGTTCCCGCAGACCCCGCTCCAATGTGGGTCCAGACGCGAAAGTCCAAGAGAAAGCCGCGTTAACCGTCATAAAATCCCCACACTCATTGACCGGGTGGTGAGTGTAATCGCCTGTTTGATTGGAGCCGTGGGCAGGTAAAGATTATCGACCGGGAGGGCCTAGAGAAGACGCCGGCCGCGAGAGTCACGCTAACCCGGCGCGCGCCGAGCATCTGGGCAAGGAAATCGTGGGTCAGGAGTAGCACGTCAGAGCCAATCCGATCCTGACTCATTAGATTAAGCCTTTTCCCGCACCCTTTTAGAGCAAGATTCCGCGCAGAATGACGCTCGCAACCGAGAAGTAAATGATTAATCCCGTGACATCAACCAGCGTAGCGACGAAGGGGGCCGAGGCACTTGCGGGATCAAGGCCGCAGCGGCGGAGTATGAAAGGCAACATGGATCCCGCAGTTGTACCGAACATCACCACGCCGATGAGGCTACATCCGATGGTGAGCGCCACCACCCCATAGTGCGGCCCGTATGTCCCGCGCAACGCATGCCAGAGGAAAATCCGCGATATCCCGATGACGCCAAGGATGGCTCCCAAGGTAAGGCCAGCTGCCAGCTCGCGCCGAATGACGCGCCACCAGTCCCGCAGTCGAATTTCCCCTAATGCCATAGCTCGGATGACAAGGGTTGTGGCTTGCGAGCCCGAGTTTCCCCCGCTGCTTATGATTAGCGGAATGAATAGAGCCAGCACCACGGCACGCTCGATTTCGGAGGAAAAGAAACCCATGGCAGTTGCAGTCAGCATCTCGCCCACAAAGAGAATGGCGAGCCATCCGGCTCGTTTGCGCACCATCTGTCCGAAGGTCACTTCCAGGTATGGACCGTCCAGCGCCTCCATACCGCCAATTTTCACGATGTCTTCTCCGGCTTCCTGCTGAATCAGTCCGGCAACGTCAGTGCTGGTGATAATACCCAGCATGTGCCCTTCCTGATCCAGAACGGGCACCGCCAGCAAACGCCGTTTCGCCAGCAATTGTGCGACGGTCTCCTGGTCAGCATCTTCTAATACAAAAACATAGTCGGTACGCATCACCTCACGAACCTTCCGGGATCTTTCAGCGGAGATAAGCTCGCGGAATGAAACCACCCCAATCAGATGTTGCGATTCGTCAAGCGCGTACGCGTAGTAAATCATCTCGACCTGCCCGGCCTGTTGCCGGATCTCACCGATGGCCTCCTCCACCGTCGCCTCCGGTGAGATTCTGACGTAACCGGCATGCATAAGCGCGCCCGCTTCATCTTCCGGATAAGGGGATGCGGCCAGGCCATGGCGGCTTGGTTGGGCGACGACTGTGACTTCCATCTCCCTTGCGTGCTGCAGGACTTGGTCAGTGAAGTCCAGGCCGGGAAACCAGCGCCTCTTAGGTCTGGCGATGCGATTCAAGAAAAGTTGAGTGACGCCATTTTTGCGCGCATAGTCAACCAGGGTTTGCGCACGGTTGTTGCCGTGGATGACCTCGGTGGTAATGTGCAGATTCTCGGTGAAGCGGAGGTGGCGGTCGACCGTCGGGCGGTCCTCCGCGTGCACCGCCGCCGATTCCTCTTTGGAATGGACGTACACGGCGATGCAGGCCGCCTGGAGATGGTCGGCTACGCGCCTCGCCCGGCGCAACAACATGGCGGTCGACGGGTCTGCTGTGACGTTGACCAGGATTTTTTCTGCTTGCGATCCAGGCGGCTGCGTTTTTCCCGTCTGGCGCGCTTCCAGCGCCTGGGCGGTCTGGCGAATAGCCAATTCCCGCAAGGCAAACAGAATCGGTTCCTGAAAGAGGCGTTCTGATTCACTCTTCGCTCTATCCGGTGGAAAGATGGCGCCGCGTTCCAGGCGGTGAAGCAGCGCCCGGGGTGTGACATCTACAATCACAACCTCGTCGGCCTGCTGGAAAAGCCAATCGGGCACGGTCTCGCGGACGCGTAACCCCGTGAGCTGCCAGATCTGGTCGCTCAGGCTGGCCAGATCCTGCACGTTCATGGTGGTGAGAACGTCGACGCCAGCCTCAAGCAGCACCTGAACGTCTTGCCAGCGCTTTTGCCGCGCGGAGCCGGGAGCGTTGGAGTGCGCCAACTCGTCCACCACACAAACTCGTGGACTCCACCGCAAAACCGCATCCACGTCTAACTCTTCGGAGGTGCCGCCTCGGTGGACGACTCGCTTCAGTGGAACCGTCTTCAATCCCTCAAGCCGGTCACGAATGTCGCTGCGTCCGTGCGACTCCACAAATCCGACGACGAGATCCACGCCACGAGCCTTCATCTCTCGCGCATCTTCCAGCAATTGATACGTTTTCCCGACACCCGGGGCATAGCCGAGATAGATTTTGAGATGACCTCCAGCGGTTGAATGAGTCATGGCAGTTTGCTTTGCGCTTAATGTGGAAAGACACGAACGTCCATACCTTCAGCAGCCCGGATCAGGCGGCTTACAGGAGTTCCCCACAAGCGCGTTCTCCAGTCGTTCTTCATACTGTGCCCGACAAATATTTGCGTGACGCCATGGGACCGTGCATATTCCACGATGGACTCGACGGGATCATCGGACTCCAGCACGTCCACTCGGGCGCCGGCCGCGCGAGCGCGCGCCAGATTTTCTTCCATTTCTCTGTGGTCCTTCTCGGAAGAGCTCGGCCGTCTCACATAAAGGGCCAGGACATCGCAATGAAAGCGCGCCGCACTTTGACGGGCGCTCGCGATCATACGATCGGTATTAGCGTGCGCTGTAAGGCAGACTAGAAAGCGCTCATGCGTAAGCGACGCGGGCTCGATATCGTGCGACCGCAAGTAGCGTTGCAGTCCGGCATCAATCACATCGGCGGAAAGAACCAGGGCCATCTCCCGCAGCGCCGACAGCTCCGGTGGCGCTCCTTCGGTGGGGGCATCGACCACCACGATTTCATCCGCCGTGTTGAGAAACTCCCGGGGAATCGTTTCCGTTACTGGCTTGCCGGTCAGCTTTTCTACCGCCTCGCGCTGGTCATCGATGTGCTGCAGATTCACCGACCCTATGACGTTGATTCCGTGTGCCAGCAACTCCTCCACATCCTGCCAGCGACGCGCTTTGCGGCCCCAAGGGTTGTCGTAGGCCAGCCCATCGACGACGCAAACCTGGGGATGACGGCGCAGAATTGCTGGAACATCTATGACGGGAACGCCCTCAATGTCAATGGTGGGGACAATTTCGAACGAGCCCAAGATTGGTTTGATTTCCGGCGGAATCTGAGGTTGGAGCGCTCCCACCACGACATCCTGCCCGCGCTCCTTTCGCCGCCGCGCTTCATCAAACATGCGGAACGACTTGCCGACGCCCGAGGCGTAGCCAAGAAATACTTTGAGCCGGCCCCGCGTTGAGTCCGCTCGCGCTTCATCGGGCCGGGTTGGATCGGAACCAGGCATTGCCTGAGGATTGTAGTGCCCGCCCGGCACGAATGGAACACCCTTTACTCGCGAACGGAGCCAGGCTCTCGATCCTTCTACGAATCATGGGGAAACGAGATCTGCGGCATCGATCAGGCTGTTCCAGTTGTCTTCACCCCGGTCGCGCCGGTGCCAACTTCAAAGAATTCTTTCGTGCTCATAGTTAGCGGCCTTAAGAGCGGAAAGCAATTCGGCAATTTGATCCGGTCCTCTGGTTTCCATCGTGATATCGATGGCGGTCTCACCCAAATTCACGCCGTAATAGGCGCGGTCGTAAGATGTCTCCACGATATTCGCCCGGTGGTCCGCTAGAATTCCGGTTAGCCGGTGGAGTGCACCGGGGTAGTCGGGAAGATGAACTCGCAAGCGGACGAGGCGACCGTCTTTCACCAGACCACGTTCGATGATTCGAGATAGCAGGGTCACGTCCATGTTGCCGCCGCAGACCAGTACTGCAATCTTTTTCCCCGCCATTTGCACCTTGCGATTGATCAACGCCGCGATAGCCGCCGCGCCTGCACCTTCGGCCATGGTTTTTTCACGTTCCAGCAGGAGGAGTACGGCATTTGCGATTTCTTCTTCGTCGACGGTGACGATTTCGTCCACATATTTCTGGACCAAAGGCAACGTGCGGTCGCCGGCGCGGCGGACGGCAATGCCATCCGCGATAGTCGCTGCCGGAGCGAGGGTCACGGGTTTGCCCTCAGCCACCGCAACCTTCATCGATGGAAGCCGGGTGGTCTGCACTCCGACGATCTGAACTTTCGGATTTGTTTCTTTAATGGCGCAGGCGATGCCTCCGATCAGGCCACCTCCGCCAATGGGAACGACGACGGCCTCAATTTCGGGATGTTGCTGAAGTATTTCGAGTCCGAGGGTGCCTTGGCCGGCGATGACCGCGTCATCGTCAAAGGGGTGTATGAAAGTCAGGTGTTGCTGTTGGCCCCGGCGGACGGCTTCTTCGCAGGCATCATCGTAGTTGGCGCCATGCAGGATGACTTCGGCGCCGTACGATTTGGTGGCGGACACTTTGATCAAGGGAGTGGTGAGGGGCATGCAAATCTGGGCCTGGATGCCGCGACGACCGGCGTGATAAGCCAGTCCCTGGGCGTGATTTCCGGCGGAAGCCGCAATTACGCCGCGGTCGCGCTCTTCGGCGCTCAAAGTCAGCAGTTTGTTCAGCGCGCCGCGCTCCTTAAACGCGCCGGTTCTTTGCAGATTGTCGAGCTTGAGGTAGATGGAATTGCCGGTCAGCTGCGAAAAAGTCGCCGAGAGAGTGCACGGAGAAAGATAGATTGACTGGCGAATACGGCCCAACGCGGCTTGGACGTCTGCGAGAGTGATCATCTGCTGCATTCTACTAGGTAGGCTCTAAAAACCTCTCCATCACACGGGCGACACCCATTAGAAAGCGTGGGGTTTGGACCAAATCCTCTCCATAGAGTGCTCGCTCGGACGGTATGATTTCATGGTACTAATACTTTTTCGTTATTGCTCTTTCGCACTTGCCACGATTCAATCCCTCGAACGGAACGGTGCTCTGGTCTCCGAGATTTTTCCAACAAGTTGAATGTCAGAATGACCCGTTGCAGTGACTAATGCAGCAGGACGCAGGTTAGTTTCACCGGCTGCAAATCGCGGAGATCCTGGCAGAGCCCGTTCCTGCTATATCACTTAGCCATTGGAGGTAAGCCTGTGCGCCGGTTGCTGTTTTGTCTCCTCTTGATCTCCTGCTCTGCCCTGGCTCAAAGCAACTACGCCTCGCTGGAAGGCACGGTTTCCGATCCGCAGGGCCATCCCTTCGCGGGTGTGACCTTCCAGCTCACTTCGCAGACCACGCGCGCCGAGCGTCGCGTGTCCAGCAACGAGCAAGGACGCTTCCAGGTCACCGCTTTGCCGCCAGGAGAATACGAACTGTTGGTTCAGGCACAAGGCTTCGCAAGCCTGGGCCAGACCTTACGGTTGGAAGTGGGTCAGCAGATGACGGCGAATTTCGTCCTCAAGGTTGCCCTTATCAAGGACGTCGTCGAAGTGGCCGGCCAGCCCGAGGCCCTGCACACAGCCGATGCCGCCGTCGGCGAAGTAATCGAGCCAGTGGCGATCCGAAACCTGCCGCTTAACGGCCGCATGCTGATTGATCTGGTGCTTACAGTTCCGGGCGCACACGTCAGCCATGGCGCGCAAACTGGCAATATGAATCCGCTGTACTGGCGTCCTGGACAACGTTCGGCGGTCAGCATCGGCGGTAACCGGCCCAACGCAAATTACTTTCTGCTCGACGGCACTACAGATACCGATCCAACCTTTAACACTCTCAATCTCAGCCCATCCCCCGACGCAGTGCGAGAATTCAAGGTGCAAACGGGAAGCTATTCCGCTGAAATGGGCGGCGCCGGCGGTGGGCAAATCAACATCGTCACCCGCTCCGGATCCAATCAGTTCCACGGAACGGTGTACGAGTTTCTGCGCAATGGAGCCCTGGACGCGCATTCCTTTGCGGCAATGAGCAACAATCATCTGGTGCAGAACAATTTCGGCGCTTCCCTAGGCGGCCCTATTGCGCACAAGAAAACGTTCTTCTTCGTCAACTACGAGGGGTTTCGCCATGCCATGGCGGAGACCATGTTCGACACGGTGCCAACCGCTGACGAAATCACCGGCAATTTCAGCCAGAGTGGCGTCAATATATACGATCCCACGAACTCTCAGCCCAACCCGAATTTCGATCCTACGAAACCAATCAGCCCGACCAATCCGCAGGTCATTCGTGGCCAGTTTCAGGATAATGGCGTCAACAACGTGATTCCGGCCAACCGGATTAACCCGGTCGCCCAGGCCTTCCTGAGCAAATACGTTCCCCAACCAAATTCAGACATGATGATGGACATGGACATGATGCCATGCGGCTCGGCCATGATGGGTGCGCCGACTGTGGTGGGAGCAGGGACCGACTGTAACAACTACGTGGACATCAGAAACGAACTTCATTCCAGTGATCAAGGCACAGTCCGCGTCGACCATATGTTTGAGAGCGGTGACAGTCTGGCGGCACGCTACTCGCTGAGCACAGAGCACGGCTTTACGCCGGGAGAGATGGTGGCCGGCCTGGGCTCGTTGCTGCCGGGCTTTGGCTCCTTCCATGACAACTTCTCGCAACAAGGGAGTGTGTCCTGGAACCGGATCATCAGTCCGCGCTTGCTCAACACTGCGTCCATCACCGTGGCTCGGTTGGCCATGCATCGGACTTCGCAAAACAGCGAGAGCAACGATATTGTTTCCGAGCTCGGCATCCAGGGAGTCGGCTTCGGGGGTGCGGGTGCATTTGGAGCACCGTTTTTCAACGTGCAAGGATTTTCTCCCATGGGCGACAACTACATCGCCACGCCGATGAAGGCATGGGACACGATTCTCGAGGGCCGCGATGTTCTGGGTTGGCAGCACGGTCGACACAGCTTCAAGTTCGGCGGTAGCTATCGCCGCTACATCTGGCCAATGTGGGGATTCTTCCAGAACCGGGGCTACTACCAGTTCACCAACGGCTTCACGACCCGAACCGCGACCAACGATGGCACCGGTTCCGCTCTGGCCAGTTTTCTGCTGGGTCTGCCTGCGGTCAAGCAACGCCAGGCGGGCATTCCGCAGATGCAACTCCGCCAGTGGTATGCCGACGGCTTCGCCCAAGACAGTTTCCACCTCACTCCTACCACCACTATCGAAATCGGGCTTCGTTACGAATACATGAACCCCCTGGTGGATATCAGTTACGCCAACTCTAACCTGATCTTCCAGAATGGCGTCCCGTCGGTCTTCATCGGCGGACAAAACGGTTATCCCAAAGGCCTGAAATACCCTAACACCCGCAACTTCGCGCCCCGTCTTGGCATTTCAAAAGCCTTTCCAGACCGTGGACTGGTCTTCCACGCCGCCTTCGGTATGTTCTTCACGCCGGTCGATATGAACACCTGGTGCAATCAGCGCCATAACGTTCCCTACGTCTTTCCGGAGACCCAGCAGAGCGATAACTTCACTCCTGCCGCTTCGATTCTGGCTTCCCACTTTAACTTCGCCGATCCGGTCCTGGGACAGACTACGGTCAGTTTCACCGCAATGGATCCACACGCGCCGTCGCAGTACATCGAGCAGTGGAGCATGTCCGTGGAGAAGAGCCTGGGCGGCGACACCACGCTCGAACTGGGATACCTCGGTTCTCACGGTGTACACCTTCAACGCGCGCATCTGATCAACAATGCCCTTCCGGGACCCGGCCCCATAGGCCCCCGCCGCCCGTTCAAGACTCTTGCCTTTGTGCCGGACACGGTTTTGCCTTCCAATGTGAACGTGGTGAGCACAACGTTTCCCGTCAGCACGATCAACTTGTTGGAAAATACCGCTCAAAGCTGGTACGACGCGGGCTATGTCAACGTGCGACGGCGCTATGCGCGTGGTTTCAGCCTGCTGGCGAACTACACCTGGTCAAAGAACCTGAGCGATGCGCCAGATTTTCGCTCGCCGATGTTCGAATCCTCTATTCCGCAGAACAACAACAACCTCGGGGCGGAGAAGGGCCCGGCCTGCGATGTACGCCACCGCTTTGCGTTGAGCGCTGTCTATAGCATTCCTGGGGTCAAGAACGCCACCCTGATGGGGGCGGTCACGCGGAACTGGCAGGTCTCAACCGTGTATCAGGTCCAGACCGGGTTCCCGTTCACCATCTCTGTGTTTGGAGACACCGCGAATTCGGGAACGGTGCTGGGGGAAAATCCGATCCGCGCCAACTCAACCGGCAAGCCTGTCTTTGGTCCCAATACCCGTACCCCCAGCGCGTGGTTCAACACGGCAGCCTTTGCGGCTCCAGCGGCGTTCACTTTTGGAGATGTAGGACGTAACCCGGTCTACGGACCTGGCATGCAAACTCTTGACTTCGCCGTCGTCCGCGACTTCAGCGTGAATGAAAAGATGAAGTTCCAGTTCCGTGGCGAGTTCTTCAACGCGCTGAACCACACCAACCTGGGTACGCCCGACCGCTTTGTGAACACTCCGCAGTTTGGCACCATCACCGAAAGCACGACGCCGGGCCGCGAGATCCAGCTCAGCGCCCGGCTTTCGTTCTAGCGGACCGCGGAAAGGGTGCGTCAGGGGCTAAGCCCTGGTTGATTTTGAAACGGCTTTAACGCGGCGCTGAAAGCGCCGCTCTGCCACGGGAAATCGCGTTACGCCTCAACTGGCGCGCCGGTCGAAACCGGCAATTGCTCGTTTTGCCAGGCGCCAAATCCGCCGTTGACGTTGACCACATTCTGGAAACCGGCCCGCTGCAGGAGGCTGCAGGCAATCATGCTGCGGTAGCCGCTTTGGCAATGCACCGCCAAGGGAATATTGAGATCCACTTCCGGCGGAGAAACCCGGAACCGATCCAGCGGCCACCACGCAGCTCCGTCGACGTGGCCTGCCATCCATTCTGGTTCACGGCGGACGTCGAGCACGCGCATTTTGTTTCTGGACAATTGCCGGTGCAACTCTTGTACCGTGATCTCAGGCAACTGCGCCAGATCAAATCCGGCCTGCTTCCATCCCGCAATACCCCCGTCCAGGTATCCGCGTTCCGCTTCAATACCAACGCGGGCCAGGCGAGTACGGGCTTCAGACAATTGCTCCGGCGTGTCTCCGATCAAAACGGGGCGGGACGCCAAACCGAGAATGGTTGCCGCCCAGGAAGCAAACTGCCCCGACAAAGGAATGTTGACCGACCCGGGCACGTGGCCAGCGGCAAACTGGTCTCCCGGGCGAATATCCAGCGCGATCACGTCGTCCTCCAGCATGGTCTTCAGTTCCGCGGGTGATATTGCCTTTAGCTCAGGCAAGTCTGACAGCGCAGGAGCACCTTCGCGATTGATCTGGGCGTCCTGGAAAAAATATTCGGGACGCGCCGGCAGATTGCTGGTCAGCTGTCTGACGAACTCTTCGCAGCTATTTATCTGCAGGGCGTAGTTGGTGAGTCGCTCGGTCCCAATCGTGGAGGAACGCTCGGCGCGCATGTTGCGGCCGCACAGCGACCCGGCGCCGTGGGCGGGATAGACGAGCACTTCATCCGGCAGCGTCAACAGCTTTTTATGCAGGCTGTCATAAAGCATGCCCGCCAACTGCTCGGGCGTATGCGTCCGGGAAAGGTCGGGACGGCCGACGTCTCCAATAAACAGCGTGTCCCCGGTCAGTACCGCCCACGGCTTCAGCGGCTTCTCATCGTCGCTGACCAGCAGGCAGATGCTCTCCAGCGTGTGTCCCGGAGTTTCCCGAACCGTGATCCGCGCTTTGCCAAAACGTAATTCAAAGCCGTCCTGGACGGCCACGTGCGGAAAGTTCACTCCCGCCTGGGCGCCGAAATAGATTTTCGCCCCGGTGCGGGCGGCGAGTTCCTTGTGTCCGGAGACAAAATCGGCGTGCAGGTGGGTTTCAAAAATATGGTGGATCGTCAGCCCTTGCTCTTCCGCGGCCTTCAGATAAAGGTCTACGTCGCGCTGGGGATCAACTACGACCGCTTCGCCTTGCGACCCCAGCATGTAGGATGCATGAGCCAGGCAGCCAAGATAAAACTGTTCGAAGTACATAAGCTGACCTCTTCGAAAGATAAAAGACCAAGCAACTTATCATACCTCCTGGAATCAAGAGTAAGGTTGCAGGAAGACCGAATTCAACGCAACAGGGAGCGTTGGCGGTTTTTCCACATAACTTTCGGTTAGAATCGCCGCCAGTGACAGCGCAACTACCCGCTGGCCCGGATGGAAGCGCCGCCTGCTAGTCCCTCTCCCGGAGGTCGTACGATGTACCGGCCCGCATCTGGTAGTGTGCCCAGCGCCAATCCATGGTTGGATGTTCAGTCCACAGTCCGTGGCCTTACGCAGGATTTTGCCACCGCTTTCAACACCGGCAATTACGACCAGGCCTCAGCCCTGTTTGCGGCAGACGGATGCCTCATGCCTCCGCAACGCGAAGCCGTGCAGGGGCAAAAGCCGATCGAGTTGATGCTCCGCACTCTCGGGGAAGCGGGATACCAGAATCTGCGGGTGGAAACGATTCGGGTCGAGGAGTCGGGCGATATCGCGGTCGAAATTGGGCGCTACACGATTGCGATTCAGCAGGCCAATGGAACCACCATCGCGGAGCAAGGCAAGTTTGTGCAGACCTGGCGCCGGCTGGGAGTCTGGCTGATGACGGCGAACTGCTGGAACAGCGACCTGTCCGCTCCGCTGTCCTGACACCAGCCCCGCGTATTTCGCGCAGGGCTGACACTCCGCCCCTGCTTCGCTGGCCTGACATCGGGCCACACCTGCGTCTACAATAGTCAGGTCGCAACCCACTTCAAGAGATCAGGAGAGTCGCATGCAACGCAAGGCAAGCGCAATATGGAAGGGCGGGCTCAAAGACGGCAAAGGAGTGGTTTCCTCAAGCAGCGGAGTATTGTCCAATACTCCGTATTCGTTCGCAACGCGTTTTGAGAATACACCCGGGACCAACCCTGAAGAACTGATCGCGGCGGCACACGCGGGATGTTTTTCCATGGCGCTTTCCGGGCAGCTGGGGGCTGCCAATCTCACCGCCTCCAGCATCGAGACTACCGCGACGCTTACCCTGGAAAAGCTCGACTCCGGCTTTGCCATCACCACCGTCCATCTCGACGTGGTGGGACGCGTGCCAGGCGCCGATAACGCGGCCTTTCAGAAGGCGGCGGAGAATGCCAAGAGTGGTTGCCCGGTGTCTAAGGTGCTCAAGGCAAATATTACGATGACCGCGAAGCTTGAGGGGTAAGTTTGGTCGTTGGTCGTTCGTCGTTGGCCTTTCGTCCACTGGGCGCCGGTGAGGTCAGCCTACGAGGTGAGGCCGAAAGCTAACGATCTACGACTAGCTCTGCGATCTTAATATTTCGCGGATCTCTCGATTGATGCGGGCTGCGTCACGCGCGGCGGTGTCAATCGTTTGTGCCCATTTCTTGTCTTTGCCTTCCAGCTCCGTCTCTCCCAGAAGATAAGCAGCCTGCACAATGGTCTCCAGCGAATTGCTCAGATCATGGACCAGGGTGCGGAGGTTGGCGACAACATCGGCCGGCAGCTTACTGGAGTTTTCCATCTCGGTCTCGGGTTTGACAGCCCGGGCTCCGCCTGTAGAATATTACTCGTAGTCCTTTCCTGGAAGGCGGCCCCGCCAAATTGCCGCATCCCAGTCACTTTTTTGCCATCGTGGCGGAATTGGCAG
Organism: Terriglobia bacterium; assembly: GCA_041498365.1. GTDB lineage: Bacteria > Acidobacteriota > Terriglobia > Terriglobales > Acidobacteriaceae > JAIQFF01. Next base: position 18,135 of record JBGQIG010000006.1, read on the forward strand.
ACGCGCATGGTTCAGGTCCATGTACCCGCAAGGGTGTGGGGGTTCGAGTCCCTTCGATGGCACCAGCACATGACTGCAAGATCGGACCCATCTGAGGTCCTTCGCTGCGCTCAGGATTTTTCAGGAACAACGTGCACAAAAAATGTCGACTGGGAGCGGAAGCCTTACCCCATCCCCCAGCCGACGCAAACTTCACCTAACTTCAGGCCTGTAGCTAGCGAATCGTGCGCTTCGCGTCTTCGAGTTCCATAATTTCGCGCGGCACACTAGTACCGTTCGCGAGCACTTCATGGAGCCGATCCTCGATCGCCTTCTGCGCCGCTTCCAGTTTCGGTTGAAGACGTGTCGGGTCCAGCTCAAACACCGCTTCCTGGAAAAACTGCTTCCACTTCGCTTGCGTTCTAGAGGTCGAAACTACCTGCATGAGAATTCTCCTTATTGAGGTTGAGCTTGCGAGCGAATGGTGTGAACACCGCGGAGCTAGGCTCTGCAGGTTCCCTGACTCAAGGCGGAGGGCTGGAGTCTCAGCAAAGAAGAATACAAGTGGAGAGAGCAATGAGCGTGGGAGACATTCTCATCGCTGCTAAATCCGGGCGGTAGGCGCTCTTTCGTGAGGCGGCCAACAGGGCAGTGTAAACACTGCGCCGGTCCCGGCGCGGGGAGAAGCTCTCCGGGGACTCTTTCGAGGTCTCCTCCCTGATGTATGCAGCTTCGTATTCCTTGAGATCGTCGGGGCTGACGGACAGGAACACCGCTGCGAAAGCAGCGATAGCCACGACAAACGTTCTCAGGAACTTCTGTCCCATGGTTCGCGGTCAATTGAACATGTCAAGTTTACCTCAACACACGATCCGGCGAGACCGGCCCGAATTTTTTTCTGGCTGGCCGCCCCAAAGACCGCGGCTTCAACCGGAATCAGAGCCTTCCTGTAGCCACCCTGAGGCGGCCTACGATTTTTACAGCCAGAATAAGGTCGCTCGGCCGGGGTATGGAGAGTCTATCCTGAGGGAGGTAGAGGGGGCCGTTGCTACGCTGAGAAATTATGTCGGCGGGCGCGGAGCGTGCTAACCTTGTTCGTCGCGAACGTCATCCTGGCATCAGCGACGCGCTATGATGAACCACAATACGATACTTCTTCACATCTTGCTGGTAACGCTTTTTGTTTACGCCGCAATGGGACGAGAGGCTGGGCCCTCAAAACATAAACGCCAGGTGAACAAGGAAGCCTTTGGAAAAACCGGGGATGGGAGGCCTGTCGATCTGTATACCTTAACCAACTCACAGGGCCTGGAAGTGCGCGCCACGAACTACGGTGGAATCATCGTGTCGTTGCGGGTGCCGGACAAGAGCGGCAAGTTGGACGACGTTGTCCTCGGTCATGACAAACTCGACGGCTACCTGGTCAACCCTCCCTATTTTGGTGTCATCGTGGGACGTTATGCCAATCGGATCGGCAATGCCACCTTCACTCTCGATGGCGTGAAATACACGCTGGCCAAGAATGACGGCGCGAATTCGCTGCATGGCGGGGTGAATGGGTTCAATAAGCAAGTCTGGGAAGCCAAGTCGTTCAAGAGCGGAAAAGGAGTTGGTGTCGCGTTCCACTACCTTAGTAAGGATGGCGAGGAGGGCTATTCCGGAAACCTTAAGGTTAAGGTCACTTACACGCTGACGGATGAAAACCAACTGGTTGTGGATTACGAGGCCACTACCGACAAAGCAACGCCCTTAAATCTTTCCCAACACAGTTATTTCAATCTGGCAGGGGAAGGCAGTGGCGACATTCTAGGTCACCATCTCAGGCTCAATGCCGACCGCTTTACGCCGGTGGACAAGACCTTGATCCCGACCGGGGAACTTCGCGCCGTCAAGGGGACACCGTTCGACTTCACTCAGCCCACGGCGATCGGCGCCCGTATCAACGAAAATGACGAACAGTTAGTGGTCGGACGCGGCTACGACCACAACTTTGTGATCAACCGGAAAGACGACGGCCTGACCATAGCGGCCCAGGTGCATGAACCGACCAGCGGACGAGTGCTGGAGGTGTTCACTACTGAACCCGGCGTGCAGTTCTATTCCGGCAATTTTCTGGATGGAACAATCACGGGAAAACAGGGGCATGTCTACAAGCTGCGGAACGGTTTCTGTCTGGAAACGCAGCATTTCCCGGATTCGCCCAACCATCCGGATTTTCCGTCGACGATTCTCAGACCAGGCAAGACCTTCCATTCGCAGACCATTTTCAAGTTCTCTACGGAATGACCGGTTGAGGGTCCGGACCAGCGAAGCTAACCGACTACGCAATGTCCCGCGCGGACTCGGCGTCCAGGCGCAGGATTGTCCGCCCCTTCCCGTATAATCTTCAGAAATCCTTATGGTCGCCAGCCTTGACCAGATCGTCGCTGCCACGCGCCGGAGAGTCGCTGATGCCAAGCGTTCGGCTGATTTGCGGCAGCTCGAGCGCAGGGCCAAGGCGCACGAGCCGCGCGGCTTCCGGCACGCGCTTGCGATCAGGAACGCGGCCGGAGCAGCCATCATCGCCGAACTGAAAATGGCTTCACCTTCTCGCGGACTGATTCGCGCCAACCTTGATGCCCAGCAACTGGCCCAGGAATTGGAGACCGCAGGAGCGGCGGCGTTGTCGGTGCTTACGGATCAGGAATTCTTTCAGGGATCGCTCGATAACCTGCAACGCGCCTCTGCCGGCACCAAGCTGCCCTGCCTGCAGAAAGACTTCATCGTGGATGAGTTTCAGTTGCTGGAAGCGCGGGCATACAGCGCTGATGCGATCCTGCTGATTGTGGCGGTACTGTCGCAAGCGGAACTGCTTGCTTTGGCCAGGAAGGGCCGCGCTCTGGGTCTGGACGTCCTGTGCGAGGCCCACAACGAGGAAGAACTGGGCCGCGCCGTGGACGCGGGCTGTGACATGATCGGGGTAAACAACCGCGATTTGCGGACCTTCAAAGTGGACTTGCAAACGGCTTTCCGGCTGGCAGAAATGATTCCGAAAGACATGATTTGCGTGGCGGAGAGTGGGATCGAGAGGGGTGCTGACATCGCGCGACTGCGAGGGGTTGGCTATCACGCTTTCCTGATCGGTGAGTCGCTGATGAGGGCGGAGTCTCCAGGCGAAGCGCTGCATGCGCTTTTGGCAGACGCAGAACATGACTGCTCTCAGCTAAGCGCGCGAGACTGAGAACTATCGACTGCGAACCGGGAACTGGGGTTCATGACCTGGATCAAGATTTGCGGAATCACGAATCTGGAAGACGCCTTGACCGCTGTCGATGCGGGGGCGGACGCGTTGGGGTTTGTTTTCTATGAGAAAAGCCCGCGGAAGATCGATCCGGAAGTCGCGCGCAGGGTCATTGCGCAATTGCCGCCGGGCATCGAAAAAATCGGGGTGATGGTGAACGATCCGGTGCACCGCATCCAAGACCTGGTTCAGCAAGTGGGACTCACGGCGGTCCAGGTTCATGTGAACAGCGGAGGATCCGGACGCATGCAGGATTTGCTGTGGATGAATCAGAGCGCAACCGGCACCAAGATAATTCCCGCCCTCCCGGCAGATGATCTGGGAAACGAGGGTTTGTTCCCGTTGGGGAGCGGGAAGAAAAAGTTTTACGCTCTAATGCTGGATTCTGGAACGAGCGCCGCGCCCGGCGGGACCGGCCGGACCTTCGATTGGCGTAAAGCGCGTGCGATGGTTCAGTTTCTTAGCGTTAATTTGCCCGTGATCGTGGCAGGTGGCCTCACCCCGCTCAATGTCGGCGAAGCCATCGAGCTTTTTCAACCTTGGGGTGTTGATGTCGCCTCCGGGGTTGAGGCGAGGCTGGGAAAGAAAGATCCGGAGAAGGTGCGCGCTTTCATTGCCGCGGTGCGCAGTGCGGAGAAGGTCGCACAATAATGGCAACCGCGGTCATCCCGAAAGCGAAGCAATCTCCGACGAAGCCGACTCCGGGCCGCTTTGGTGTCTACGGCGGCCGCTATGTTCCTGAAACGCTCATGGCAGCGCTCGAAGAACTGGAGCGGCACTACGAGAAAGCCAAGCGCGACCGCAGTTTTCGGCGCCGACTGGATGAACTGCTGCACACCTACGCTGGACGTCCGACACCTCTGTTCTTCGCACGGCGTCTCACGAAGAAACTGGGCGGCGTCAAAATTTATCTCAAGCGGGAAGACTTGCTTCATACCGGCGCGCACAAGATCAACAACTGCCTGGGACAGGCGCTGCTGGTCGAGCGCATGGGCAAGCATCGCGTCATCGCCGAAACTGGTGCTGGACAGCACGGCGTGGCCACTGCCACGGTATGTGCGCTGTTGGGTTTTGAATGCGTCGTGTACATGGGAACCGAAGACATGCGTCGTCAGGAGCTGAATGTGTTCCGTATGCGGCTGTTGGGCGCAGAGGTTCGCGGCGTGGATTCCGGCTCCCGCACATTGAAAGATGCGATCAACGAGGCCATGCGCGACTGGGTAACCAACGTGCGCACCACGCACTACCTGTTGGGCAGCGTGCTTGGCGCACATCCCTATCCAACCATGGTACGCGACTTCCACAAAGTCACCGGGCGCGAGGCCCGCGCCCAGATTCTTCACGCCGAAGGCAAGCTGCCCAATGCGATCATCGCTTGCGTTGGCGGTGGATCGAACTCCATCGGTATTTTTTACGAGTTTATCAAGGACAAGAAAGTACAACTTATCGGCGTGGAGGCGGGTGGGCGCGGCGAAAGATTGGGTGAACATGCTGCTCGTTTCAGCGGAGGATCGCCGGGTGTGATGCAGGGGACATACTCGTATGTGTTGCAGGATGAGGCCGGGCAGATTTCGACAACGCACTCCATCTCCGCCGGTCTTGACTATCCCTCGATCGGACCGGAGCACGCATGGCTAAAGGATACGGGCCGTGCGGAATACGTCTCCGCGTCGGATGCGGAAGCGCTCGAGGCCTGCACGGTGCTGGCACGAACGGAGGGCATTATTCCGGCGCTGGAATCCGCCCACGCGGTGGCCGAACTGATCAAGCGCGCGCCCAGGATGAAGAAATCGGATGTAGTGATCGTCAACATTTCAGGTCGCGGCGACAAGGACATTGGAATCTTACGGGAAAATCTGAAGTTGGATTGAGCAGAGCGCGGGCCGCGCCGCGCCAGAAATTCCATGCCACTTTCTTTCGACCACAAGCCATCTCTAGTCGCCTATCTCACTTGCGGCGATCCCGATTTCGCGACCTCGCGGGACATCGCCATTGCAGCTATTGATGCGGGCGCCGATGTGATTGAGCTGGGTGTTCCCTTCTCCGATCCGGTGGCAGACGGACCTGTGATCCAACGCGCCAGCGAACGCGCCCTACGCCACGGAACCACGCTGCAGCAGGTGCTGGAGCTAGGCAAAGAAATCCGGAAACGTTCACGGGCAGGACTCATCATCTTTACGTATCTGAATCCGGTCATGCGCATGGGGTTGATGAAATTCAGCACCGCGGTCCTTGACGCGGGTATCGACGGCGCGCTGATCACGGACCTGCCCGTAGAGGAATCTCACGACTATTTGTCGGAGATGAAAAAACGGGGCCTGGCGACCGTGTTTCTGGCAGCCCCCACCAGCACGGACGCTCGGCTGAAGCAGATTGCCCAGGCCTCGAGCGGATTTGTGTATGCGGTTTCCCGCACTGGAGTAACCGGGGCTCGGCAGAAGATGCCGGAAGACGCGCCCAAGCTGGTAAGCCGTCTGCGCAGGTATACTAGCCTGCCGGTCGCGGTCGGCTTCGGTATCTCCACCGAGGAACAGTTCCACGCGGTCGGCGAATTTGCCGACGCAGCGGTGGTGGGCAGCGCAATTGTCGAAACCATTGAACGCAATCCGGGCAAAGAAGCGGAGAGTGTGGCACAATTTGTAAGGTCGTTGGTCGTTGGTCGTTAGTCGTTGGTCAAGAACAGCCGACCCGCGCTCTTCCTGGCATTTCAGTTCGGCATCACCATTAGCATTTAAGATGGAAGCCAACGACCAACGACCGACGGCCAACGACTGCTCTCATGGACATTTCCGACTGGCGCAGCAGAATTGATGAGCTGGACCGCAAGCTGGTGGAGCTGTTGAGCCAGCGGGCGCAGGCCGCTCATGAGATCGGCAAATTGAAACGCGGCGCGGGCATGCCTATTTACGAGCCCGACCGCGAGCGTACCGTATTCAGCAATGTGCAGAGCATCAATCCCGGACCTTTGCCGGACCGCGACTTGCGGCGGATCTTTGAGCGAATCATGGATATCATGCGCCAGATCCAGCAGGAGGAAATCGCGCCCAGGGCAGTGGCGGACGCCGGCGGGGGCGACACGGAATTGGATAATGATGTAAATGATTGACGACAGTCGTCAGCCTTCAGTCGTCTGTCGTCAGCAGCTTTCCACGAGCGGCCCGCGTAATTCTCTGACGATTGACGACTGACGACTACTGACTAATTATGATTGTTGCCATGCAGGAAACAGCAACCGATGAGCAGATCCAGCAGGTGGTGGAACACCTGATCCGGATGGGTTTCTCTGTGCACCGCACCACCGGGGAGCGGCAGACGGTGCTGGCCGCGGTGGGCGCCCGGGTAGATTTCGATACCCGCAATCTTGAAGTCCTGTCCGGTGTGGAGCATGTTCACCGTATCAGCGCGCCTTACAAGCTGGCGGGGCGAAGCTTCCGTCCGCAAGGGACGATTGTCGAATTTTCCAATGGACTGCAGATTGGCGGCGACCAGGTTGTGGTGATGGCTGGACCTTGCTCGGTGGAATCGCGGGAACAGCTTTTCACCGTGGCCGAACAGGTGGC
>JBGQIG010000007.1:0-24059 GCA_041498365.1 Terriglobia bacterium
GCCCTTCGCGGGCTTTGCGGGAATTCCACAGGCCCTGCTGGACGGACCGTCGGCGCACGCACACCCCGGCAAATTGCAGAGCGCGCTGTCGCGCTCCCGCTTGCGCGAAGCCCTGCTGATTTCCCTGGCTGTCCTGGAGGCGGTGTACCTGGTGGGCTCACTTCTCGGATTGGTGTAGTCTTGAACGCTGAAAAAGGCGGCCCGGGATAGGCCGCCCTGGTGTTAGGTAACTGACTATTCATGCAGCGCGGCCTTTGCTCAGCACCGGCCGGTATCCGGATTCTCCAGCCTTCCTGACTGCCTGTACGGCTTCTTCCGCGGACATCAGCGGCGTGGTGTGGACGGATTTGCAAGCGCCGCCACTCGCAAATGCGATTGCAATGCCGGCCGCGCTGACGTTGTCGGGCATCTCGGTGATGACCACCACGTCATACTCTCCAAAGGCGAACCAGGCACTCTTGATCTTGCCCCCCAATTTTTCGATGGCTGGCCGGACAGCCTCGATCCGGTCTTGCGGTTGCGCGATCAGACCTTGCCAGCCCTCGCGTGAATATGCGACTTGGAGCAGGTAGTGTGGCATACAGCCTCCTTGTCTTTCCCTACGGCTGCGAATGATCCCAGAAGGTCTCGGCCGGAGTCAAGCACTGCAGGGCCCCAACCATGGGCTCCTCCAGGAGAAGAGTTCACCCCGTCTCCGATACAATCACGGTTTGACCTGTCCTTCAGGTCGTCGATTATGAAACTCTCGCAGATCGCTTCGGTCCTCAACGCACGGCTGGAAAACGGCTCGCCGGACACGGAGATCACAGGTGTTGCCGGCATTAAAGAGGCTGCCCCTGGGCAGCTCACCTTCGTCGCGAATCCCAAGTACGCCACCGCGGCACGTACTACAAAGGCCTCCGTGGTGATCGTGACTGAGGAATTCCCGGCCATTTCCACAGCCATGCTGCGCTGCAGGAATCCCTACCTGGCTTTTGCGCACGCCCTGGAGCTGTTCTCGCAGCCGCCGCAATACCCGCCCGGCGTGCATCCGACCGCGGTAGTGCACCCCTCCGCCCAGATCGGCACCGGCGCACACATCGGACCGTACGTAGTCGTCGACCAGGACGTTGTGGTCGGACGAAATGCGGTGTTACTGGCGCATGTGGTCATCTATCGCCAGGTCCAAATCGGAGATAACTTTTTCGCCCACGCCCATGCGGTGGTGCGGGAAGGCTGCCGCCTGGGCAACCGTGTGCTTCTGCAAAATGGCGTGGTCGTCGGAGCCGACGGCTTCGGCTTCGCCAAGGACGACTCTGGCCACTGGTATAAGATCGCGCAACCGGAGCCGGTGCTGATCGGAGACGACGTTGAAATCCAGGCCAACTCCTGCGTGGATCGAGCCAGCGTAGAAAAAACGAGTATTGGCCGGGGCACCAAAATCGACAATCTGGTGCAGGTCGGCCACGGCTCTCGCATCGGGGAGCATTCGCTGCTGGCTTCGCAAGTGGGCCTCGCGGGATCAACCGAAGTGGGCAACAACGTGATTTTGACCGGACAGGTGGGCGTGGTCGGTCATTGCAAGATCGGCGATGGGGCCATCGTCACGCCCCAGAGCGGCGTCGCAAACGATGTCGAGGCCGGCGCGATTGTCAGCGGCGCACCCGCCGTAGAACACAGGTTATGGCTGAAGTACTCTGCCCTGCTGAGCAAGCTGCCGGAGATCGCGAGAGCTGTGCGAGCAAAGGCGCCCAAAGATTAACCCTGGTCATTTCTTGCTTTCCTCAGCGTCCTCCGTGTCCTCCGTGGTTAATTTCCCCCGGGAGTTCTTCCGGCAATCCGCTGTCGATCGCTCGCCTGACCCTCTCCATCAGGCTCTCCCGGCTGCCAAAGTCTTCCGGCTCGATGGCAGGGTGGAAAGTGATGGTGACGGTTCCCGGTTGGATGGCGAATCTGCCTTTGGGCATGACGTAATGTGAACCCGCAATCGTCACCGGCACCACCGGCACCCCACACTCCATCGCCAAATAGAATGGGCCTTTCTTAAAGGGCAGCAACCTGCCATCAAAGGAACGATGGCCCTCGACGTAGATAGTCATGTTGATTCCCTTTCGCAGGACCGCCGTCGCCGCACGCACCGCCGAGATACCCGCGTCCCGATTTTCACGATCCACCGGAACCAGCGACCCCAGCCTCATCGTTTTCCCCAGGATCGGATAATCGAACAACTCCTTCTTCGCCATGACCGAGGTGTGGCGCGGAATGAGCGGCAACATGATCGGCGGGTCGATATTGGAAACATGGTTGGACATGAATACGTAAGTACGCTTGGGATCCAGCTTGTCCAGTCCCACGGTCCGCACTCGTATTCCAGCAAGACGTGCCCCGTTGAATGCTCCCCACATGGCCACGCGATACAGGAAGCTGATATCGCCGGTGAGGAAAGTCCAGGGAAAGCACATGACTGCCGCGACCGGCAGCGCCACGGCCCAGAAGGCGAGCATCAGGATGGTACGAATCACGGCCGAGTTTCTCCCGTCGTCTGCGATTCGCCTCTGAGCCAGGCAGCGCGGCGCGTCTTTTGCTGCGGCGTGATCGGGTCCAGGTCCTTCAGCTCAAACTCGACTTCTTCCCTGCCCGCCAGTTTCCAATGCAGCTCGCGCTCACCCCCGGAGTTGCGCACTCGCAGCCGAAGCGTGTCGCCGGGACGCACGTCCGCCGGCCTCCCCTCGAAGTCGGTGCCGGTCTTGCGGCCGTTGATTTCCAGAATGACGTCTCCGACGGCCAGCCCCGCGTGTTGGGCTGCACTCTCGCGTGTGACTGCAGCTACCACAGGCGCAGCACCTAGGTTTCGCGTTGCGACGAATCCGGGATCTGCCACGGACACCGCCCGGCGCACCACGTGTAGTCCAACGCTCTTGAAAAAATCATCCCAGGGAATTTCCTCTGTCCCCGCGACATACCTCTGGAAAAACCATCCAAAGTCGGCATGGCTCACCGCTTCCGCGGCGCGGCGCACTCCATCCGACTCGGGGAAGAACTGCCCCTTCCGCGCATAGTTCTGATTCATCCACTGAAAGACATCGCGCAGCGAGGCCGCGCCCTGGCTGCCCTCGCGCACCTGCAGATCTAGCAAGACGCCAAGCAAGTATCCCTTGTTGTAGTACGAGATGCTCCGTACGGGCAGCCGATAGTAGTCGTACTTCTCGAGCCACGCGTCCAGACTGGACTCTTCGACCGATTGCGTGCGATGAGCCGACATCCTTTCCAGTTTGCCAATCTCGGCCGCCAGGCCCTTGAGGTAGCGCGCCTCATCCAGCAGACCGGCTCGCAGCAGGATGGTGTTCCCCGCCGTGGTGGTTGCGCCCTCACTGAACCACAGCGCTCGTGTGTAATTCTCTCTGCTGTAGTCAACGGGCTCGAGCGACTGTGGCCGGATGCGCTTGACGTTCCACAGGTGGAAAAACTCGTGTGCAGTCAAGTCCGTCAGGATCTGCGGGGTTTCGGCGAGCACTTGGGCGCTGATGTCAATCGCGGTGCCGTTGGCGTGCTCCATGCCGTGGTCGGCAGAGCCTCGCGGAAAGTGATAGATGAACAAATAGGTTTGAAATGGCCGGTCGTCCATCCAGGCCGTGGCTGCGGACACCAGGCTTCGCAACACTGGGACGATCTTCTGCATGTCGTAGTCCGAGGGGTCTGCGTCCACCACCACGCGATAGTGCCCGCCGCCTTCGTCAAAATCGGATTCCTGGAAGGCGCCGATTTCGAACGGCGAGTCCACCAGGCGGTCGTAGTTTTCAGCGCTGAAGTCTCCTGCAGGAGAGCCCGCAAGCATGGTCGCGATTCGCCAGCCGGAAGGAATATCGGCAAATCGAACCTGCGTGGGAGAAGCGCGCGCGTCCACCGGATACATCAGGATCTCAGCCAGATTGAAGAATGCGTGCTGCGTGTTCAACTGTGCGCCGAAAGGACCGGGCAGGTCGGCAAAGATTTCGTATTCGACCTCGGCGCCCTGGGACGCTCCGCTGAGATGCCAGGTCGTCTTGTCTGATTTGCGCACCGGAATCGGTTGTCCGTCAGTCCTGGCTCTGACCCAATTCACATATTGAGCGAAATCGCGTACCTGGTAGAGGGCGTTCCACACCGGAAGTTGCAGGTCGCGTTCGGCGGGACCGGAGTTGAGAAGAATCTTTACCCTGACCAGGTGTGCCGGCGCCCCGGCCAGGGAAACAACGTATCGAACCGCCGGTTGCGAGGAGGGCTGAGAATCCTGCGCTCCCGCTTGAATCGCAACCAGGACCGCAAACCAGACGGAAGCAATCCGTAACAGCTCTGCCGTAGCGCCGGCGTCTCGCCGGCTGTCCCGAGGGCGTCCCGCCCTCGGACAGTGAGGGCGGGACGCCCTCACGACAGCCGCCGGGACGGCGGCGCTACCAAAGCTTATTTGTTGGTGTCCTCTTTCGCTTCCAGCCGTTTGGCGAACGCTTGAAGCAGCTGCTTTTGCCGCAAGTCCTGCTCTGGCTGCGCGGTTCACGCTTTGGCAGACGCCTTTAACGGATGGTTGCCCGAAGCGCCTCCGGCAATCGCCTTCAATCGTTGTGGCAGCTTTTCGTAAATGCCGCCAAAGCCGCCGTTGGAAAGAATCGCGACCACGTCCCCCGGCCTCATTTCTGGCGCAACTATCTGCACGATCTCATTGGCGTCGGGAATGATGCGCGCCCGCACTCCGTTTCTTTGCACTTCAGCGACCAGGACGTCCACGTCCATTCGCTCCCGCTCTGGAATACTCTCCGACTTGAATACGTTGGCTACTACGACTTCGTCCGCCACCGCCAGGCTCTGTGCCAGCTCATTCTGAAAAACATTGCGACGAAGAGTGTTGGATCGCGGCTCGAGAATCGCCCAGAGTCGCGCACTGGGATAGCGCGCATGCAGTGCCTTCAGAGTACCCGCAATCGCCGTAGGGTGATGAGCAAAGTCATCGATGATGGTGATGCCGTTCACCTGAGCTCGCACCTCCAGGCGCCGCTTCACGCTCTTGAAGGTTTTCAGGGCTGTGGCGATTTCTTTCTTGGGGATTCCGCATCCGGACGCAAGCGCTGCGGCCGCAGTCGCATTCAGTACGTTATATTCGCCGGCGAGGGGAAACTCGAGCTCGGCCCAGGGTTCGCCATTTCGTAGAACCGACCAGGAGGTACGCGCCGGATCAAGCCGCAAATTTGTCACCTGCCAGGTGGCAACCTGGCTGCTTCCGTAGCGCTCCACCGGACAGAACGCCTTGGCCAGACATCGTTCGACGCTCTCCCCTGTGTCCAGCGCCACGATCCGCCCGCGCCCCGGAACCAGGTTGACCAGGCGCTTGAAGGCGGTTTCCACCGCGTCGAGATCTTTGTAAATATCTGCGTGGTCGAATTCAACCGAGGTCAGAATGACGGCGTCGGGAAAGTAGTGCAGAAACTTCGGGCCTTTATCGAAAAACGCAGTGTCGTACTCATCGCCCTCCAGGATGAAGTGCTTCCCTTCCCCAAGTTGGAAGCTGCTGCCAAAATTCTCTGCAATCCCGCCAATCAGGAACGAGGGCTGCATCCCAGCCTGGTGAAAAATCCACGCCAGCATTGAGGTGGTCGTGGTCTTGCCATGCGTTCCCGCCACCACCAGAACTTCCTTGCCGCGCAGGAATTCATCCTGCAGGATTTGCGGCAGCGAGCAGAACGGGATGCGCTGGTCGAGAATGTGCTCCAGTTCCACATTGCCCCGTGAAATCGCATTTCCGACGACGACGATGTCCGGCCGCGGATCGAGATTCCCCGCCGAAAATGGCTGGGCGACGGGAATGTCCAGCGCCGCCAGAAAGTCCGACATCGGCGGGTACGACGCGGCGTCGGAACCCGTCACGTGAAATCCGCGCTGCTTGAGCATTCCGGCCAGTGAGGCCATGGCCGTTCCGCAGATGCCAATCAGATGGATATGGTTTTTTTCGCTCATGATTCACAGGTACAAGTCATTGGTTTGAGGAAACGGCTGCGACGGTTGCCGCTTCCAGTATCTTCATGCTGACTCCACCGCCACTCACGTGCAACACCGCATTCACCCCAATGGGCAAAGTAATGTTGCGCCGCGAAACGTGGCCCGAGCGCAAGCCGTATGCCACGGGCACTCCGAGGTCGCCGACCACCCGTAGCACGACTTCTTCCAGCCTGTACCCCTGGTCCTGGTTTTGTGCGCATTCCACCATCTCGCCAAATATGATGCCTCGAACATCGGCCAACTTTCCCGCCAGCTTCAATTGCATCAGCATGCGGTCGATCTGGAAAGGCTTGGTGGCGACGTCTTCGATAAACAGAATCGTACCGTCCGTGTGGATTTCATAGGGAGTGCCCAAAGAAGCTACCAGTATGGAAAGACATCCGCCGTAAAGAATTCCTTCCGCCGAGCCCTCGACCAACGATTTCACTTCCGAGTCGAGCTCCAGTTCCCATTCCGCCGGCCCGTTCAGAGCGCGTTCCCAGGAAACCAGGTCCACCCCGTCGGCGTGGGCGAAATCCTTGGCCACCATGGGGCCGTGAAACGTGATCAATCCGGCCGAGTCCGCGAAGTAAGTCAGCAGCGTGGTCAAGTCGCTGTAGCCGACAAAAATCTTGGGATGGGCCCTGATCTTTTCCAGATCCAGCGCCTCCAACAGATAGTTTGCGCCATAGCCGCCACGCGCACACAGTATCGCCCGTACCTCGTCCCGAACGAACATTTCTTCCAGTTCTCGCGCCCGCCGCGCCACCGGCCCGGCAAAATAGAGGTCCCGGTCGAAGATGGAATTAAGAAAGAACGGCTTGTATCCCAGCTTGCGCAAGGCTCCGCATCCGGCTTCCAGCAGTTCACGCTTGACGTCGCTGGCCGGCGCCACGATGCCCACCGTGTCGCCCGGTTGGAGGGCGAGCGGCTTGATGCGCGTGATTTTTGGAACTGAAGGCATCTGCATCCCATCTTAAACGCGAGCGCCACACCGCCAGGCTAACCGAAGAACTCTCCCCGGCAGATGAGTTCCGCCGGGCCGCGGAGGAAGACCTGGTCCTCCCAACGCACAATCTGAACTCCGCCCGGGGCGTGAACCTGCACCGGCGATTCCGCACGGTTTGCCCAAATGGCAGCTACCGCGGAAGCGCACGAACCGGTTCCGGACGATTGTGTTTCCCCGACTCCACGCTCAAAGAACCTGGCTTCGACGTTACTCTTATCCTTAATGATTACAAGCTCAACGTTAATGCCGTACTTGAAGTCATGATGGCGCCCTATCTCGGCCGCCTCCGCCTGCCACCCGAGACTGTATTCCTGCACAAATACCACATAGTGCGGATTGCCCATGGAGACAGGAATCCCCCGCACTTCCCCAAATGCCAGCTTGATGGAAAACTCGTCCCCGACCTGCGGCTCCCCCATGCCGATTTCAAATTCATACTGGGATTCGTTACGACGTGTAAGCATGCAGGTCTTTACCCCGGCGCCGGTGCGGATCGCGAACCTTTCCTTGGCCTGCTCCGAGCAAAGATACGCGGCCACGCAGCGAGTGCCGTTGCCTGAGATTTCCGCCTCCGATCCATCGGCATTGAACAACCGCGCCCGCACATCCGCGTCCTGGGCGGGAAACAGCCACTCCACGCCGTCCGCTCCCACGCCGTGATGCCGGTCGCAAATGCGCTTGCTGAATTCCCCGATTCCGGCCGGGGCATGCATGCCATCAATAATCAGGAAGTCATTGCCGCAGGCGCTCGCCTTGACGAAAGGAATCACTCTATCCGAAGCCGTCATTCCGCTTGCACCGGCCCCAGAGGAACAACACTTTCGAGCACCGAAGATTGCTTTAGGGAGCTGAGCACGTCTTCCTGTACCGTGCGTGTGCCCGCGATCTCAAACTGAAGACGGACGCGCTCCCTGGTCATTGCGACCTGGATGTTCTGCATCATGGCATGGACGCGTTCCAGGACCCGGTTGATCTCCGCCTTCATATCGTCCTCGCTGCGGCCCGTCACTTCATAGGAATTCAGCGTTGGCTTGAGATTCAACCGCTGTTCGGCTCTTCCCAGCAGGAAAAGACAGAGAAGAATCAGCCCGGTCGCAAAGATCGCCGTGAGATAGAGGCCACCGCCCACGGCCATGCCCACCGAGGCCACAACGAACAGCGTGGCTGCGGTGGTTATGCCCGTAACCAGGTTGGCCCGATTGTGCAGGATGGAGCCGGCCCCAATAAAGCCAATACCGGGAATGATCTGGGCAGCGATACGCGTGTGGTCTCCGATGAACTCAACCGCCAGCGCGTCCGAGAGCAGCGTAAACATCGCGGCGCCGAGACAGATAAAAAGATTCGTGCGCAAGCCGGCAGGCCGATGCTTGATCTCGCGCTCCAGTCCAATGACGCCTCCCAGGATCGCGGCCAGCACCAGGCGTATCAGGAAGACTCCAACCGAGGACCACTCGGCCCGCAGAATCTCGTGCATGTGCTGTATGGTGGGCATCGGGCTTCAGGTGGCTGAATTTTATCACCGTAAAACTTCGCCCTTGGCCCCTTCCGGAGTCCGGAAGTTAACGCCGATGATTACCGGCCCACACCGCGAGTGCGGTAGATCGCAGCTTTCGGCTGGCCCGACGCATGAATCACCGCGAGCGGAATCAGATCCTGCTTCTGTGCTCCGGTGGAAACCGCGTCGCCCTCGAAGGCAACCACGAAGTCCGCGTATTGCGCCGGATTGGCCAGGGCCCGTTCCCACAATCCCTCCGGATCGGCTGGCTGTTTCCAGGACCGATGGTTGCCTTCATGAATCACCCGCCTCAGCGGGATGCCTGCCTGCTGCAGCGCACCCACATGTTCACCCAGATACATCAGCAATGTGGAACCCGGCGGCAGCGCCTTCAGGTAGCCGGCAAGTTCATTCTCGACAGTCATGCGGTCACGGGAGTTGACCCAGGCTTCACGAAAGCAGACCGGATCCGACCAAATCGAAGCATAGCTCCCTGCGACGAAGATCAACGCTGCCGCCGCCGCTGCGCGCCTGACCACCAGACTTCGTGCCAGTCCGGCCACGAAGTAAACAGCCAGAGCTGCAAACACTGCGCACGCCGGCAACAGCTCCAACCCGTAACGCACGTTGTAATAGGAGAATGGCCACCACACCGGCATGAAGATGGGCACACCACCGTAGGCGATGGAAAGGGCGTAGAGGGCCAGCGGGATCCAGAGCAAGAGTAGAGGCCAGAGCTGAGGTCGAACCGGCCTCTCGTTTATGCGAGCGTGACGTTCACCGGCCCGGCCTGCCATGAGGCTCGTGGACACTCCCGCCAACGCCAGCAAGATCCACAGCTTCTGCCAACTCCCTGCCCCCAGGTTCAGCTCCGCTGCCTTGAGAAAATAGCTGAACGCCACGGGCACATCATGCGTGCCCGGATGAGATGCGCCCGGCGTTCTTTGTTCGATGGACTTCGCCGAGTAGGGGCCATTGGCGAATTCCAGCGGATTGCGATACACAATCGCGTTGTATGCCAGCCAGAGAGCAGGAGCGGCAGCGGCCAGCAGAACAAACCTCCTGAGGCCGGCGCAGAGTTGGCTGCTGGATCTTGCTTTGCGCACTGCGAAGAGACCTGAAACACACATCGCGGCCGCAACCAGCCATGCGTCATAGCGCGTCCAGCACGCCGCCGCCAGACAGACACCGCATTTGACTAGGGAAGAAGAAGCCGCCACCTGAGAGTCGTCGCCGGGCGTCCCAGCCAGCTGCACGAATTCGTTGAAGTGCAGCACCGCCCAGACGACCAGTGCCAGGTACAACGGTTCAGTCATCGCCGTCGCTTGCAGGTAAATCAGGTTTGGGTTTGCGGCATAGATGATCACGGCTATCCACGCCGCGATTCTGACCATTGCGTCTGACTGAGAAGGAGCACTCAACCCGCCGCGAACCAGGCGGAAAATCCCGACCGCTCCCAAAACATAGGCCACCATCGACGGAATCGATCCGCCCACTCCCGTCTTCCACATCCAGTCTGAAAATAGAAACGGAATCATCAGCAGGTGCGGCAGGGGCAACCACACCGTGCCCAGTTGCAACAGGCCAGGCGTGCGGGAGTCGAACACCCGGCGCGCAATGTTGATATGTGCCACCGCGTCGCCGTAGAGCAGTACATCACCGCGCCGGAAATAGAACAGAAAGGCAACAATCGCAACGCAGGCTGTCAGCCATGCCACCAGGGCGGTTTCGTGGTCCCAGCGCCGCATCGGCTGAGCGCTCATTCCAGATGGGTCAGTTCGCGGAAGATTTGAAAACGGGCGTCGATCTCGTCGCGCGTGAGCGATTGCAGACGCTCGGTGCCAAAGCGCTCCACGGCAAACGATCCCATAACGCCCCCATAGAACAGCGCGCGTTTGAGGACTTCGCGGTTCAACTGTCCCTGCGAAGCGATGTATCCCATGAAGCCGCCGGCAAAGGAATCACCCGCCCCGGTGGGATCTTTCACTTCTTCAATAGGCAGCGCGGGTGCGCGAAACGGATGGCGGCCGATGCCGAACGCTCCTTCGCGAAAGAAAATCGTCGCGCCGTATTCGCCGTGTTTGATGACCAGAGCCTGCGGCCCCAGAGCAAGCACCTTCTGCGCCGCCCGCGGCAAATTGGTCTCTCCCCCGAGAGCTTTGGCTTCGGTATCGTTGATCAGCAGCACGTTGACCAGCTTCAGGGTCTCGACCAATTCCTTGCGGGTGCGGTTGATCCAGTAATTCATAGTGTCGCCGCCGGTCAGGCGCACGGCTTTCATGTTTCGCCGTACTGCTGCCTGCAGTTCGGGATGAATATTGGCCAGAAACAAAAACTGTGAATCCTGATATTCCTCCGGGATACGGGGCTGAAACTGTTCGAAAACATTGAGCTCGGTGAAGTCGGTCTTGGCCTCATTCAGGTTGTCGTGATACTGCCCACCCCAGCGAAAAGTTTTCCCCTTGGCGTGCTCAATGCCACGTGTATCCACGCCCCGTTTCTTAAGAACGTTTTCGTGCTCAGCAGTGAAATCGTCTCCCACCACCGCCACCACGCGGACTTCGGTGAAATAGCTGGCCGCGAGAGCAAAGAATGTGGCCGCCCCGCCCAGGACGTCTTCCACCTTGCCCGACGGGCTGGCAATCGTATCGAACGCCACCGAACCTACCGCAACTATGCTCATGCTTTCTTGGCTTTCAGATATTTACCGAGGATGAGTTTCAGCTTCTGCCGCGTGGCCGCGGGAATCTTGCCGGGCTCGGTGAGGATCGCGTGCGCCAGGGATGACCCACACTTGCAAGCGCGTCCCTTCGGCATCGCAGCTACCGTCTCGCTCAGCACCCGGGTCGCGTTTTCCGCATTTTTCAGCAGCACCGCTACGATCTGGTCTACGGTCACCGAATCATGATGCGGATGCCAGCAGTCGTAGTCGGTCACCATCGCGACCGTCACATAGCAGATTTCCGCCTCCCGAGCCAACTTGGCTTCCTGCAGGTTGGTCATGCCGATCACGTCCATGCCCCAACTGCGATAAACGTTCGATTCCGCCTTGGTGGAAAACTGCGGACCTTCCATGCACACATAGGTCCCGCCGCGCTTCGCCGTCACTCCGGCTTTCGTGCACGCGCCTTCCACGACCCGCGCGAGCTCTGGACAGATGGGATCGGCAAAAGCAATGTGCGCCACAATGCCGTTTCCGAAAAACGTATCCACGCGGTGCCGCGTGCGATCAAAAAACTGCTCTGGGATCACGAACTCCAGCGGCTTATGTTCTTCCTTCAATGACCCCACCGCGGAGATCGAAATGATCCTGTCGACGCCGAGTTGCTTGAAGCCGTAGATATTGGCCCGAAAATTCAGTTCGCTCGGCAGGATGCGGTGCCCGCGCGCATGACGTGCCAGAAATGCGACTCTGCGGCCTTTCAGCGAGCCCAGCACATATGCATCGGAAGGCTTGCCGAACGGCGTTTTCAACCTCACTTCTTTGACCTGCGTGAGGCCGGGCATTGAGTACAGACCGCTGCCGCCAATGATCCCTATTTCTGCTTGTGACAAAGATTCGCCTCTGGACTTCGATGACGAAATGACAAAGCGTTGATTATACAGAATGAATTGTGGTCATCACGCCCAGGAGACCTAAGAGAGGTGGCTCAATTTGAACATAGTCCCCCTACAGCGGGCGTCATTCTCGGCGACTTCAGTCCGGAAAGAGACTGCCCTGAGCGAAGTCGAAGCGATCTCGCGCACCGTACAACTGACGCGGCGAAAGGCATATCCGCTTCACGCCAGATCCTTCACGGCCTGAAGGCCGTTCAGGATGACGCCTGACATCTAAGAGGCAGAAAGTCCGAACTGAGCCAATAACGACCCAAGACAGGATGGCAAATTCATTTGCCCGCCACTGCGGCCGCTCTGAAGACTTCCAATTCCAGGGCTTCCGTCGTTGCCTGCTCCAGACTTTCCGTGATCAGCACCGTGTCGCCCTCCATGTTAATCACAACTGGCCCGTCCTCGGTCAGCCAGGCTCGCCTTCCGGTTAGATTATCCAACGCCTCCGTCCTGACCAGTGGTCCCTTTCCTGGTTGCTCCACGTCGTGCACGTGCAGGTAGCGTTTGGCAATCGCCTTGGCATAGATCCCCGCAAAGTCGGCTGCCCTTTCCGCATTCGACCAGCGAGAGACGTAAAGCAGACCCAGCGGCGCGGCGGGATCGCTCTTGGGTCGCACGGCATAGTAGTAGCCACCCCGCCAATGCGGATACAGCTCAGTCGAAGCTTTGGCTCCCGCATACTGGTCGATCAGCACGGCCACATCGAACTCTCCCACGGCGCCCACATCGAACCGATCATCATTTTTAAAGACTTGCCTGAAATCGGGCAGGCGCATGGGCTCCAGGCGTTCTCCCGCAAGATAAGTCTGGGGCTCCATGATTTGGCGGGTGGTTCGCGGAGGATTCTCAAAAAGCGCGGCGAAGGCTTTTTCTTTCCCGCCCTTAGCCATCAGTTCAGTGATGAAGTCGATGCCAAAGCGATAGGGAAAGGTCAGCGCTTCCTTCATGTAGATCGGTGCATTATGGAACTGCACCGCGTCCGCTGTACCTACCAGCATCCCATCCTTGAGGGTCTGAACTACTTGCGGCGAATCCTTCAGCGTCAGCCCCATGGGCTCCAGCATGTAATCTACGAGGACCACCATGGCCTGACCCTCGACCACGGCCTGCCGGGTCGTGCTGATCTCGTCATTATCGATGTCCTGTGAGGTGATCTCCTTTTTCTTTTCCAGGTCGGCGTCGGCCGGCTTCATATATTTTTCCAGATTGAAGGACTGGTCCTGCAGCGCATGCGTCAGTTCGTGCGCCAGCACTGGTTTTTGCTGCTCCGCCCCCAGCCAGTCGAGCAGGTTCACCGTTTTGGTTTTGGGATCGTAGTAGCCCGCCACCTGCTCCTTCAGCAGGACCACAAGAAATTTTCCCAGGTCGAAGTCCCGTGGCAGGAGTCCAAATTTCTTCAGCACCAGCTCGGAGCGGCGCAGCCGCTTGGCGTCTTCGTCCTCGCTGATGTGCTTGGTGACATAGGCTTCTATTTCCTCACGGTCCACGAGTCGGCGCTTGACCTCGTGCCTGATGGGCAACAGCGTGTCGCGGCTGGCGAACTTCAGTATCTCATCCACCGAGCGGAAGAGTTTCTCCGCCTCCTGAGGCGAGATCTTCTGCTCGTGGGCAGAGATGTCTTGTGTGGCACGCGCGCCCTCGCCCGCGTCTTTCTGAGGCTCAGAGGATTGCCCGGTTTGTCCCCAGGCCAAAGCCGAGAGCAGAAAAAGAATCAGAATTTGTGTAGGAAATGCTGCCCGAAATCCCTTGCGTTCTGTCTTCAATTTATCCATTGGATTTGAGTTTATACTTTTCGAATGAGCGTCAATCTCTGGACCTCGGCTGAACACGCCCTCGACTACCTGGGCCGCGCGGACTCTATTCCGCACCGCGTGGAAGGCGAATCCGCACTTCTGGAATTCATCGCTCCATCGGTGCGGCGCGTCCTCGACCTCGGTACGGGCGACGGACGCCTGCTTGCCCTGATCAAGATGGACCACCCGAACGCCACCGCGGTGGCGGTTGATTTTTCTCCCGCGATGCTTGCAGCCGCGCAAGAACGCTTTGGTGGCGACTCCTCGGTGGCTATCGTGGCCCACAACCTCGAACGTCCACTTCCAGACTTGGGCAAGTTCGATGCGATCGTTTCCAGTTTCGCCATCCATCATCTCATTCACGAACGGAAACGGGCGCTCTACGCCGAGATATACGATCTGCTTGCTCCGGGCGGCGTCTTTTGCAATCTGGAACATGTCGCTTCTCCCACGCCCGAACTTCACGAGCAGTTCTTACGCCGAATCGGCTACACCGTGGAGACGGAGGACCCTTCGAACCAGCTCCTGGACGTGGAAACCCAGCTGGTGTGGTTGCGCGAAACCGGTTTTGTTGATGTGGACTGCCATTGGAAGTGGCGTGAACTGGCCCTGCTGACCGGCCGGCGGTCATAAGCTCCAGGTGTTCGAGATTTGTTATGTCTGAGACCGATCCCCGCCGAACCGCCGCTGAGTATTTCGAGCAAGGCTACCAACAGCAGATGGCCGGCGAATACCGCCAGGCCATCGAGCTCTATACCCGCTCCATCGAGGCCTTCCCCACCGCCGAGGCGTACACCTTCCGCGGCTGGACATACTCCTTCCTCGGCGATTACGACCGCGCCATCACCGAGTGCCTTCAAGCCATTCGGGTGGATCCCGAGTTCGGCAATCCTTACAACGATATCGGGGCTTATTTGATCGAACAAGATAAATGGGATGAGGCCATTCCGTGGTTTGAAAAAGCCATTGCGGCCAAACGTTACGAGGCTCGTTGCTATCCCCACTTCAACCTGGGCCGGGTCTATGAACACCAGCACAATTGGCAGAAAGCGATGCGGAGCTACTCGACAGCGTATGCGCTGGACAACAGATATGTGGCGGCGCTGACGGGATTGCGCAGGCTGCAAGCGGCCTGGAACTAAGACCTGAAACTGTTGTTATCCTGCGTTACTCCTTCTGCTTCACCCTTACCACGGTGATCTTGGAAAATCCTTCCTCGAAAGTCGGGGCACGAAGCTTCGCGCTCATGCGGCGCATCACGTCTTCAGCCACCAGCCGTTGGCGCTTGCGATTGCGTTCGAGGCAAACTTCCAGGGGAACGTCGAAAAAAACGGCTTGCACTTCGTAGCCATAATCCTGGGCCAGCTTGATCCAGCTCTGGCGCTCGTGCGGAGTGAGGTTGGTTGCGTCCACGTAATTCAGCGGGCGCCGCGCGATCAGTCGAGCTTTCAACATGGAACGCAGGTTGGAAAAAATCAAATCCTGAAAGCGTTGTTCCGTGGGGTCGTCGAACAGCAGCGCGCGCAACATGTCGCTGGAAAGCGGTGTGACGTTGTGCCGTTTGAACCACGAACTCTTGCCCGATCCCGGCAGCCCGATCGCCAGAATGACACTCCCTTTCGGAGCACGCGGCCCAGCGACCGGCGCGGTCTTCCCGGCGCTTTCCGTGGAATCAGACGCTGGTCCAATACTCTCCGGCGTAGTCTCCCTTGAAGCCCCGGTCGACGGCCCACCTCTGGCGGGCGCCGGTCCGCCTCTTCCTCGCCCACCCCGGCCACGCCGCCGTCTGCGGCGTGGCTCTCCATTTCCACCCTGGCGTTGCGGCTGATCGGTACGGGCGATGGGGGCAGCTTCCGGTCTACCCGGACTCGCTGGCGCTGGAGGCGCGTCAGTTTCTGGCTGTTTCACTTCTGCCGGCGCCGCGGTGCTTGCGACAGCGGCATCATAGTAGGCCGGCTGCAACGGAGCGGGTGCCGGCTCGCCTTTACCAGCCGATTCTGTCTTCTTGCGCTTGAGGCGATCGCGCATCCATTTGCGCATGTCTGGCTTTTAACACACCCGCATACTCGCGGGCAATGGATGCGACCGGAAGAGTACCAAGACTGCCAGCCGAACTTGGGAGTTTGGACTCAATCACGGACGCATACAATACAGCTATGTCCATTCCGCGTGAGATCCAGGGCCAGAAATATGTCTCCCTCGGCACTTTTCGCAAGAACGGTGACGCCGTCAATACTCCGGTATGGTTCGGAGAGAAGGATGACAATCTCTACGTCATGACCCGAAGCGACTCAGGAAAATACAAGAGAATACGAAACAGTCCCCAGGTCCGAATTGCACCTTGCACCATGCGCGGCAAGATCACCGGCCCCGAGTTCGCGGCCACCGCACGGATTCTCCCTTCGGAAGATGGGCCCGAGGCCCGCAAGACTATCGAGCGCAAGTATTGGCTGGCTCGGGTTCCATTCCTGTGGAGCAAGAACAACGTCTATGTGGAAATCGAAGTCGCACCGTAGCGGGCGTTCTGTTCGGGCAATCGGAAGCGGTGCATTTTTCACTGGTTGCACAAACAGGTCTTCCTTTGCGTTCTTCGCGTTGACTTTGCGAACTTTGCGGTCAAAATCTTTAACTGCAAGTGCCATCAGAACTTGCCCGGCGAGCGCCAACACTCAATCGATGATCGCGGCATGTCCCGCAGCCACTTAAGCGGTTCATAATTTGCTGCATACTTCGTTTCCCTGTTACCATTTCCTTCCGTTTGTAGCAGAGTTCTGCCGGTGTCTTCATCAAATCTTCGGAGGCGATATGGCAATCAAAGTAGGAATCAACGGATTCGGGCGCATCGGGCGAAACGTGCTCCGAGCTTCGCTCCATGACAGCAATATCGAATTCGTTGCGGTCAACGATCTCACCAACCCTAAGACCCTGGCCCACCTGCTGAAGTACGACTCCATCCTGGGCAACCTCCCGCATACGATCACGGCGGGTGCGGACAGCATCACGGTGGACAATAAGACCATCAAGGTGTTCGCAGAAAAAGATCCTGCGAAGCTGCCCTGGGAATCGGTAGGAGCCCAAGTTGTGCTCGAGTCCACCGGTCGCTTCACCGACGCGGTTGACGCGAAGAAGCACATGCGCGGCCCGGTCAAGAAAGTCATCATCTCTGCCCCGGCCAAGAATGAAGATGTCACTCTCGTGCTGGGCGTGAATGAGCAGGTTTACGATCCAGCCAAGCATCACATCATCTCCAACGCCTCCTGCACTACTAACTGTCTGGCTCCGATCGCCAAGGTGGTTAACGACAATTTCAAAATCGTTAGCGGCACCATGACCACGATCCATTCCTATACTAACGACCAGGTGATCCTGGACTTCCCTCACAAAGATCTGAGGCGCGCCCGCGCGGCGGCGGTATCCATGATTCCGACCTCGACCGGCGCCGCTAAAGCGCTGAAGCTCGTCATTCCAGAGTTGGCCGGCAAGCTTGACGGCTTTGCCATGCGCGTGCCTACCCCGAACGTCTCGGTCGTGGACCTTGTGGTGCTGGTCGAAAAGAAGACAACGAAAGAAGAAGTGAATGGCGCTTTGAAAAAGGCCTCCGAAAGTGGGCCGCTGAAGGGCTATCTGGGCTACGAAGAAAACGAGCTGGTTTCAGCCGACTTCAAGGGTGACAGCCGTTCTTCCATCGTAGATTCGCCCATGACTTTGGTGGTGGGAGGCAACTGCGTGAAGGTCATCTCGTGGTATGACAACGAGTGGGGCTATTCTTGCCGCGTCAGGGACCTGATCAACTACATAGCAGGTAAGGGCCTGTAGTTTGTGGCGCCGGCGTCTGTCGCGAGGGCATCTCGCCCTCGAGGGTGGCAAAAGGCCGCCCGACAGCTGTCGGCAGCGCTGCCGTCAGAGGAAGTTATGCCAAAGCTTTCCATACGCGATCTTGCCCTCCACGATCACCGGGTCTTCATGCGAGTAGATTTCAACGTCCCGCTCGAGGATGGCCGGGTCATGGATGACACCCGGATCAGGGAAACCCTGCCCACGATTGAGTATGCCCTGCGGCACGGGGCTCGGCTGGTCCTGGCCTCTCATCTCGGCCGTCCCAAGGGAAAACCCGATCCCAGGATGAGCCTCAAACCGGCCGCGGAGCGCCTGCGCATGCTTCTGGATAAGGAATTGGCCCGCGGAGAGAACGTCGGATTCTGCCCCGATTGCGTTGGCCCCGAAGCCGAAGAAATGGCTGGAAAGCTAGAACGGGGCCAGACTCTGCTGCTGGAGAATCTCCGCTTTCATCCCGAAGAAGAGGCCAATGACGAGAAGTTCTCCAGGCAGCTGGCCAGCCTGGCCGAGTATTACGTGAACGATGCTTTTGGCACGGCGCATCGCGCCCACGCCTCCACCGTCGGAGTTACCAAGTTCGCGAAGAAGTCGGCTGCGGGTCTGTTGATGGAGAAGGAACTTGAGTACCTGGGCAAAGCGCTGCGGCATCCGGAGCGTCCTTTTATCGCGATTCTGGGCGGAGCCAAGGTCAGCGACAAGATCGGCGTCATCCGCAATCTCATGGACAAGGTTGACGCGCTCATCATCGGTGGCGGTATGGCGTATACGTTCCTCAAGGCCCAGGGCGAGCAGGTCGGCAAGTCGCTGGTGGAGCAGGACAAAGTCGATCTGGCGCGCGACCTCTTGAAGGAGGCAAAGAGCCACAAGCTGAAGTTCTTGTTGCCCCTGGACCACATCGTGGCGGACAGAGTCGACGTCAATGCGACGGTGCAGACCGTAGGCAGTGGCCACATCCCTGCCGGTATGATGGCTCTGGATATCGGCCCCAAGACTGTCGCGGTCTTCACTGAAGAGATCGCCCGCGCCCGCACTATCGTCTGGAATGGCCCCATGGGCGTGTTCGAGCTTGCGCCCTTCGCAAAAGGAACCTTCAAGATTGCCCAGGCGGTGGCGGAGAATGCGGGTGCCACCTCCATCGTCGGCGGTGGCGACTCGGTATCGGCCGTTCACGCGGCAGGCGTAGCCGACAAAATCACCCACATCTCCACCGGCGGCGGAGCGTCCCTGGAGTTCCTGGAAGGCAAGAAGCTCCCCGGCGTAGAAGCGCTGACAGATAAGAAATGAACCAGTTTGTCATCCAGGCTATCATTCTGAGCGGCCTTCAGACCGCGAAGTACCTTTGCATTTGGCTCTCTCCGCGAACTCCGCGCTCTATGTTCCCCGCACTCTAAGATTTCCAGAAAGGATTCCATGCCGCGCAAAAAGCTGATGGCCGCCAACTGGAAGATGTACAAGAATCCGGCGCAGACTCGCGACTTCTTCCGCGACTTTCTGCCGATGGTGGCCGGGCACACGCGGGACGAAATCGTCGTCTGCCCGCCATACATCGATCTTTGTGTCGCAATCGAAGTCATCCAGGGGTCGAACGTGGCCATCGGCGCGCAAGACCTGCATTGGGAGAGAGAAGGCGCCTACACCGGAGAAGTCTGCCCCAGCATGCTGTTGGATATCGGCTGCACCCATGTCATCATCGGACACTCCGAGCGCCGCCAGTATTTCGGCGAGACCGACGATATCGTGAATTTCAAGCTGAAAGCGGCGCTGGAGGCCGGTCTGATCCCCATCGTCTGCGTGGGTGAAGTACTGGAAGAGCGGGAGGCCAATCTCACCGAGGACGTCTTGCGCCGCCAGTGCCTGCGAGCTTTCCACGCTATCTCGAGCAAGAAGGCGGCGAAACTGGTGGTTGCCTACGAACCGGTGTGGGCCATAGGAACAGGAAAAACTGCCACTCCGCAGCTGGCAGCGGCGGCCCACCTGTTGATTCGTGGCGAGGCCGCAAAAGCTTTCGGCGAAGAATTCTCGACCCAGCTGCGCATTCTGTACGGGGGCTCGGTAAAGCCAGAAAACGTCAAGGCCCTGATGGCCGAAGAAGAGATCGACGGCGCCCTGGTCGGCGGCGCCAGCCTGGATCCAAAATCATTCGCAGCGATCATGAAATACTGATAGCGGGGCAGAATTCAGATAGTAGATTTCAGACTGTAGATTTTAGATTTCGCGCAAATCCCACACAGGGCCTCAGGCAACGCGCAACATCTGCAATCTAAAATCTCTAATCTGAAATTCTGGTAGTGGGCTACTTTCATCGCGCAAGCTGCGGAACCATGCGGCTGCCACGGCGCCAAACTATTTCGCCTACAACTTCATCAAGATTCATCGTACACTTCGCACGTCCCCGGCTATGGCAGCGGGCGTCTCTGATCGGCTCTGGAGTGTAGAAGATTTAGTAGCCCTCTGGGAAGCTTACGAGTCTCGTAGGGCGGAAAGAGCGGCGTAAATGACACGATGGGAATACCAAATTAGACCCCTTGATCTCTCCGGTTTTCAAGATAGCAATACAACACTACACCGGGCACCCAAGCAATGCTTGACAGTCTAGGTCACGAGGGATGGGAGGCTATCGCCGCGTGGGGCGAGAAGGATAAGGGTTGGATCGTATTCAAAAGGGCCGCTTCAAAGTAGCCCCCTACCGAATTTCTCGCTTTGGTTTGTCCCCAGAGGCCATTTGTTATAATGAGCCCTGATTTCGCGGAAGTGGTGGAACTGGCAGACACACCATCTTGAGGGGGTGGCGCCGAAAGGCGTGGGGGTTCAAATCCCCCCTTCCGCACCACTTGCTACACTTCGGCAATTACCGGAAGGTTACCCTTTCACACCATAATCACAGGGCGGGATAGGCTCCGTGATAATTCAAGTTGCGGTTGAAGATTACCTAAAAAGCATCAGCGCGACTCGCCGGCCTTCCACTCTCAGCCGTGCATCTCAAATTCTCCGCGGCTTCACTCGCACTTACGCCAGCCGGGAACTCGCGGACCTGCATCACCGGATTACCGGAAGAGATTTTCCTAGCCGGCGCTGGTGAGTGGAAGAGTTTTGCCTTTGCGCCCGGCGCTGGTTCGGTCCGCGGGCGGAGCGGCTACCGGCTGAAGGAACACATTTAAGACCTTGCTCCTGTTGCAGCGGCTTTAACGAGAAGGTGGACTTCTTCTTGCTCCTGTAGATACGCGATAATCCCAAACAGATTGTGAGCCTGCGGGTTACCCGAGGGGCTAAACATTCGCATGATACTTTTCGGTTCGATGTGGACAGCCCTCCCGAGCTGGGGAAAGCCGACGGTGACATTGATGTAATTACGCAAAATAGACTTGCCGGTTTCTACATCTCCGGAAAGCAGGCTTTCTACGCCTTCTTTGAGAAGTTCCTTACGGAAAGCCGGGTCACGATCTGCGCGAGCCTTAATAGTCTCTTTGAAATCTCGTGTTAATGCCATTACCTCTCCCCCTGTCTCTTCCTCTGCTTGTAGTCCTGCCATCGTGTGATTGCGTTGTTGATGTCGCGCTGTTGTGCCCTCTTTGTCCCCCCAGCGAGCAGGATCACGAGTTTATCTCCGTCCTTGCCGAAGTAGATTCTGTATCCTGGACCGAAGTTGATTCTGTGCTCGAAAACCCCCATTCCTACACCCCTCGCGTTCCCCCAGTTCGCCTGTTCTATCCGGGTCAATGCCACGGTCACCTTCGCTGCGGCGGGTGCATTCAGGCTTTCAAACCAATCCGCGAATGGGCTGCGTCCCCTGGCGTCCAGGTATTGAAGTACTTGAATCACCCTAGTTATGGTAACACAAACGGTACCTTTGTCAATCCCTGTTTTTTGTCGTACTTTCATAGAGTTCAAAGTCCTGTGTTATCTTGAGGGTAGGAAAATCCCCCCTTCGGCATCAGTTTTTTCTTTTGGATTCTTTTCTGGGGCTAATTTTTTTCGAGATTGAGGATACCTGACCACATGATTATTCTGATTACCATCGTCCACATAATTGTTTGTTTTTTTCTGATCATCGTGGTGCTGCTGCAAAGCGGCAAGAGTGGGGACATTGCGGCCGCTTTTGGGGGCATGGGTAGTCAGACTGCTTTTGGACCGCGCGGCGCTGCTACTGCCCTGTCCAAGGCGACTACGTGGTCAACCATTATCTTCATGGTGACCTCGATCACGCTCTCCATCCTGGCCTCGCGCGGGGGAAGTGGCACGAACTCCGTCCTGCAGGGGATTACTCCTTCACAGACAAAGACGGAGCCGGCGGTGCCCGCGAAACCGCCTGCGCCCGCGCCGCAGAAGTAGCACTGTGGCTGTCAGCTGCCGGCTTTCAACTCTCAGCAAGACACTGAAGGCGGACGACTGATCACTGAGCGCAATCCGCCATGATTCACGAGATCCTTCCCGTCGGGCCTCTGCAGTGCAACTGCTCTGTGATCGGAGACGAGACCACTCGCGAGGCCATGGTGATCGATCCCGGCGATGACATCGAAGACGTTCTTGCGCTGGTACGAAAGCACAATCTCCAGGTGAAACAGATCGTCATCACTCATG
The DNA here is from genome assembly GCA_041498365.1 of Terriglobia bacterium. Classification (GTDB taxonomy): domain Bacteria; phylum Acidobacteriota; class Terriglobia; order Terriglobales; family Acidobacteriaceae; genus JAIQFF01. The sequence continues at coordinate 22,307 of JBGQIG010000007.1, forward strand.
CTCACATTGACCACGTGGGTGGAGCGATGAAGTTGAGGGCGGCCACGGGCGCTCCAATTTTGCTCAATCAGAACGACTATGCACTGCTGAAGATGCTGGATGTGCAGGCGGCCTGGATCGGGATGCAAAATCCAGGCAGGGTGGAGATCGATCGCAGCGTGGGACAAGCGGATAAGATCCACGTGGGTTCAATGACGGCAGAAGTGATGCATACTCCGGGGCATACCGAGGGCAGCGTCTGCCTGTATTTTCCTCTGGAGAAGAAGTTGATTGCAGGCGACACCCTGTTCGCGGGAAGCATTGGACGTACTGATCTGCCGGGAGGATCGTTCGAGAAAATCATGGATTCCCTGCACGAAAAAGTGATGGCTTTGCCGGACGACACTCTCGTTGTGCCTGGCCACGGAGAGCTAACCACGATTGGTGAAGAGCGCGAGAGTAATCCGTTTCTGGTGAAGAGCTAAGAAGAGGGCCGAGGAGGCAGGTCAGATCAGATGCGGAGTTCCCTCACGGCCGCCAACGTTGTTTCAACCTCGGCTGGTGATGTCAACAAGCTTGGTCCGAGGCGGGCATACCACGTCTTGTAGGGCGTAACGCTGGCAACGATTTTTTTCTTGCGAAGCTGATCAACGACCTGATCGGCCGGCAAACCATTCACGTCGAAGCAAACGATGCCTGCCGATAATTCGTCGGCCATGGGAGTGTACAGTTTCACATTCGGCATTTTAGCCAGCCCTTCCTTCAGCTGCCGGTTCAGGGCGTGAATCCGGTCCTGAATCCTTTGCCTGCCGATGGCCTCGTGGAACTGAAATGCCTTGTCCAGGGCCCATCGGTGCTCGAAGGAGTGAAATCCGCCGGGCGACATCCTGGCTCCGACCGGCACCGCCTGTGGCGGACGCGCTCCCATCCACATTTCGTACGTCGCACTATCGAAGGTGGGAATGGTAGCCGTGGCTGCGGTCCAGGCACTGGAACTCCCCCACACCAACCCCGTGCCACGCGGGCCAAACAGCCATTTATGGCATCCGGAAACAAAGAAGTCACAGCCAAGATCGGACATCCTGACGTTATCCACACCCAGCCCGTGTAGTCCGTCCGCGCAAAGAAGCACTCGGTCCTGTTCATCCCGGTTGGCATTGACGGATTTGACAGCGTCGGCGAGCGCGCGCAGGGGCAACTTCACGCCGGTACAGGAATGGACCCAGGTTACCGCGAAAATGCGCGTCTGTGGTTTGACGGCTTTGGTGAAGGCTTCCACGATCTCCGATACCGACGTCGCGGCGGGGTCGCGATAAAGGGAGATTGTGCGAACCGACGCCCCGGTGCGCTCTGCCCGGAGCTGAAGTGAGACTTCGGTCGAGTAGTGATCGTGCGTCGTGGTGAGGATTTCCTGATCAGGCCGCAACTTCAGGCCGCTGTAGAGAAGCCCCAGCCCCATCGTTGTGCTGTCGGTAAGGGCAATATCCGTGGGATCGACGCCAAGATAATGAGCCGATGCTCCCAGTACGGCAGCCTCGGCTTTCTGCTCGTTTCCGAAGAAATATTCGATGGGATTGGCATCGAATGCCCGCCGGTGTTCTTCAATTGCGTCTTGGACTGGTTTGGGATGCGACGCGAGGAAGAAAGCCGACATGTGGATCAGGTCGGGCGCCAAGTTAAAATTGGCGCGCACATCATTCCAACTCAAGGGCGTCGAGGAAGCCTGACTCCTGGCAAGAACTTGGGCATTCCGCAGAGCTGACGCCACGGCAAC
>JBGQIG010000008.1:0-21394 GCA_041498365.1 Terriglobia bacterium
CACGTAATAGTAGGTGGCGCCCGCCTTCACCGTTGAATCTGTGTAAGACGTCGAAGTGACATTGGTTTTGAGCAAGGTGTACGGTCCGCCGCTTACCGTTCCACGGTAGACGTTGTAGTGGGCGACGGCGGAAGTCTGGGGCGGCGCCCAGGTCAATGAGACAGAGTGCTGAGGCGGATTGGTTTGAGTTGAACCGCCGCCAGCCTGGTCTGTTGCCGTGTAGCTGGATAAGCCAAAATTGCCAGCCCCACTGCCGCAAGTGGATGGACTCTCGAGATACATCCCCATGCCAGGATTGCCGCTGGCAAAAGTGCTGTCCGTCACTTGAGTCTTCTGCACGCCATTGATGTAGACCGTGATGGTGCTGCCGACAACGGTGGCCTTCCATACATCTCCGGTTTTGACACCGTAGGTCGCGCCGGTGAGCTTTTTCAGGATGGTGAAATTGCCAAACCCTCCATTCCACCTGACGATCAGCACGTAGGAGTTATCGTCGTTTCGGCTGCCGACGGTGAGCTCGTAGCCCCGAATGCTATGTGGCGACATGCTGCCGCGCAGGAATAACTCCGATTCCTGATAGCAGGGTCCGGTAGCCGTGGTTCCAATCTGGATGGTTCCTTGAGCCGACTGGTCGGCGCCCCAACTACCCGTCAGCAAGGCTACCGAATCATCGTACAACGCAGGATTCGTGCCTGATTGCGTGGCGAATGCGAATCCCGGCGTGGTTCGCATGTTGGTCCAATCCAGACCCAGGGTACGGCCGTTAATCCAATTACCGCCCTCGGAAATGGGATTCTCGGTTAGCGGAAAATTGGTGGTGTAAGTACGACCCGCCCCGGGAGGCCCGGTGTTGGGTGAACCTTGCCCGCTGGCGCGGAAGGTGGCCATCTGCATCACCCAGGGGGCGGAAGATCTCAGCGGTGCGGTGGCGCTATAGCTCCCCAGGCTGAGAACTGTTGTGTCTTCCGCAATGTCCCCAAAGTTGGTGATGACCCGGTTCGTAAATCCGCTGCCGGCCGCACGGAAAATGTCGAATGTCATGCCCGCGCCAAAAATCAGTTCATTCAACGCAGTGGTCGTGGTGGCACCGCTGTTCGCGGTAAGCCCCGTGCCCGCTGCCGCTGCCGTGACATCCAGTGGATTCGCCGGGTCCGCCCCGCTGTACTCCAGCACCCGCACGTCGGGGTACGCCGCCGTCTGGTTGAAAGTGACCGTCACCGTGTTGCTGCCGGCGACGATGTTCCGGGCGTAGTAGATCGACTGGGTCAGCGCCGTGCCCGCCGTTGGACCGACGGCTCGGATGTAACTGTTTCCCCGGCTGTCGGTGACCGAGCTGACCGCAGCCCGGGTATCGTTCCATCCCACCACCACGATATTCAGATTCCCCGCGGTCTGGGCTGCTGCATAGGTTGCTTTTACCGATGAAGCGGACGGATTGGAGGTCGTATACTTCTGTTGTACGAAATTGATAGCTCCGCTCGTCGTCGCAGTGTAAGTGTATCCGGCGGTCAACTTCCCGTTTTGACCGTCACTATTGGTCACCACCACATCCACCGTCCCGGCCGCGTGCGCCGGAGTGGTGGCCGTAATCGTGCCGCTGCTGGTTACCGTCACGCTGGTAGCCGCCGTTCCACCGAAGGTCACCGTAGCGCCGGCTGAGAAGCCTGTGCCTGTGATCGTCACTCCGGTCCCACCGTTAACCGGACCCGAGGCCGGCGCGACCGCCGTCACCGTCGGCAGTGAATTCCCGTAGCTGTAGCCGTTGGCCAGGCTGCCGCTCTGGCTATCCGGGTTGGTCACCACCACACTTACCGCACCCGCCGCGTGGGCCGCAGTCGTCGCCGTAATCGACGTGCCGTTGCCGACGAGTACGTTGGTCGCGGGCGTCCCCCCCAGACTCACCGTCGCGCCCGGCTGAAAGCCCGTACCCGTGATCGTCACCGCGGTTCCGCCACTGGCTGGTCCGGAGTTCGGCGTGATCGCCGTCACCGTCAGCGTCGGATTCCCGTAGCTATAACCGTTAGGCAGGCTGTCACTCTGGCTGTCTGAATTGGTCACTACCACGCTTACGGCACCCGCGGCATGGGCCGCGGTCGTCGCCGTAATCGATGTGCTGCTGCCGACGATCACATTGGTCGCGGGCGTCCCCCCCAGACTTACCGTTGCGCCCGACTGGAAGCCCGTACCCGTAATCGTCACCCCGGTTCCACCGCTGGTTGGTCCCGTACTCGGCGTAATGCCGGTCACTGTAGGTGCAGGATTGGACGAACCTTGCGCCCTGGCGCGGAACGTCGCCACCTGCATCACCCAGGGGGCAGATGCTCTCTGAGCTGCCGTGGCGCTATAGCTCCCTACGCTCACGCCCGTCGCGTCTTCGGCAATGTCCCCAAAGTTGGTGATGACTCGGTTGGTAAAGCCACCGCCCGCCGCACTGTAAATGTCGAACGTCATGCCGGCGCCAAAAATCAGTTCATTCAGCGCAGTGGTCGTGGCGGCACCGCTGTTCGCGGTAAGCCCCGTCCCCGCTGCCGCTGCCGTGACATCCAGCGGATTCGACGGGTCCGCTCCGCTGTACTCCAGCACCCGCACGTCGGGGTATGCCGCCGTCTGGTTGAACGTGACCGTCACCGTGTTGCTGCCGGCGGCGATGTTCCGGGCGTAGTAGATCGACTGGGTCAGCGCCGTGCCTGCCGTCGGACCGACTGCCCGGCTGTAGATGTTTCCACGGCTGTCGGTGACCGAGCTGACCGCAGCCCGGGTATCATTCCATCCCACCACAACGATATTCAGATTCCCCGCAGTCTGCGCCGCCGCATAGGTTACCTTTACCGACGAAGCGGACGGGCTTGAAGTCGTAAAATTCCGCTGCACGAAATTGATCTGTGCTGATAGGGGAAGGACCACCAACAGTGCAAATAACGAACTTTTCACGGTAAAGTTTCTAACTGTCATTTAAGGCAACTCTTCTGCTTTTAAAAGGCTTTTCTGGTGTCGCTGGTATCAGTGCCGATTATTTGTTGTGCTGGAGGTAACTGTCCGTCGCCGCCGCGGTGAAGGTGATCATCTGTTCTGCTGCTATCGTCTGGCCCGAAGGATGTGCCCTTAGAACAAACAGCAATAGACACACGACGACCAAAACGCGCGAGCCCATCGCTAAACCCCTTGTGGAAGTGGCTGGGAGTGAAGGTTTAAATGTTGGCCAGGGTGTTCAGTATGCCTTTTTCGTGAAATAAACTCAAGGCCGCCGGCCACTCAGAAGGACATGGCGGCGTGCATCGATTTTTTCCACCGAGAACTTAGGGATCTCAGCGTTTTCCTGAGTGGCTCGGGTTTTCTGTGTCCGCGGCAGCGTGAGTTTCCCGTCAAACCTCACCGAACGCTCCTGCTTCATCTGAGAGCGCTCGGCGCAGGTTGTTCCCCAAAACCAGTGGGGGTCGGGGCAGGCGGACTTCAGACCTTCATTCTAAAATTCACGAGAAAGCAACAAAACTCTTGTATCATGCCAAAATCTTTTGTTCAGCACCTGCAATCCAGCAAGCGAGCCAGACCGTATTAACCGGTGTGGCGGCTGGATGTAGCCGGCCCCCTAATCCCAAGGATTACGACAAACCAAGAATCCAGCTTTGCAAGAGGAGAAGAAACTATGCGTCGACTCGCTAGACAAGCGCTGATCTCAACCCTTATGCTCGTGGCGGTTACGACTGCGAGCTTGGCCAAGGAAAAAACACTCTACGACCGCCTGGGCGGCAAGAAGGCGATCGTAGCGGTAGTGGACGAGTACGTGGGACGGGTGGCTGCGGACACTCGCATCAACGGGTTTTTCAAAGACACGGCTGGGGATCCGGCCCGTCTGGCTGCCTTCAAAGGCAAGCTGGTCGATCAGATCTGTGAAGCCAGCGGGGGTCCCTGCAAGTACACAGGCAAAGACATGAAGACCGCTCATGCCGGCATGGGAATTACCGAGGCAGACTTCAATGCCCTGGTGGAGGATCTGGCTGGCGCGCTGGATAAGTTCCACGTCGCCACGGAGGACAAAAACACCCTGCTCGGAGTGCTCGGTCCCATGAAGAAGGACATCGTGGAAAAGTAACGAGAGGGGCTATCCCCTCTCCGCTTGGCACGGGGCGCTCAAGACGGGATTGCTCGGGCGCTCCGGCCGTTTTCTTTGCCAGCTTGCCTGGCGCAGGCCACGATGGCGATTCACCCGTGTCCACTATCGCAATGAGGCCCGCAGGGGTAAATCTAGCGCTCCAGTTTCTTATGGTGCTCGGGCTTTCCCTGGGAATGTTCCTGGCGCGTCGGAAGCAATTTCGCGCGCATGGTCGCTTGCAGGCTAGCCTGGTGCTGTTGAATATTGTCCTGATCGTTATCATTATGTTTCCTTCGTACCGCCGCCAGGTCGTCCCGAATTTTGGCTCGTCGTTCCGGGACAGTTATTACGGGATGGCAACCGCCCACGCCGCGCTGGGTTTTGCCGCCGAGGGGTTCGGTCTGTACGTGTTGCTGGTGGCAGGGACGAGCCTTTTGCCGAAGTGGCTGCAGTTTTCCAACTACAAACCGTGGATGCGTGCCGTCCTGGCTCTGTGGTGGCTGGCCTTCCTGCTGGGAAGCGGGACCTACTACGTCTGGTATATCCGCGTTCCTGAAAACGCGGCTGCCGCCGGGTCATCCCACGCCGCAGAGAACAGAGTCAACGTGACCGTCAAGAACTTCAGCTTTGAGCCCGCCCAGATCACGGTGCCGCCGGGCACGGTGGTGGAGTGGGTGGACGAGAGAGGGCGCCACACGGTAAAAGCGGATGATGGATCTTTCGAGTCACCCACGCTGGTAAGCGGTGGCAAGTTCGAGCATCGCTTCGAAAAGCCCGGCGTGTACCACTATTTCTGCGGTTTCCACGGCGCCCCGGGTGGCAAGGACATGGCGGGAACGGTTACAGTGTCGGCGCCGTAGTCACGGTTTGGGCGCAGTGCGGCTATTCGTTCGCCGCTGGGCCCTCGGTCACGGGTTGATATCGTGGGTCCAAATTCGCGACCAGGCGGCCTGTCCGACGCATCGTGGAGCAGTCATAAGAATAGGACGCGCCACAGATGAGGCATACCTGATAGGCCTGGCCATAAAGTCCAGCGTGGGGCCACGAGAACCGGTGCCGGCAGCACATTTCGATCAGCCGCTTCAAGAAGGGATTGGTCATGGCTTTTTGGATCCTCGCGTTGTAACTACCGCAGTCCCCAAGCTACTCCGAGAGGGCCTCGATTCGTCATTGTTTATGGTTCATCGGGCGCGCGATTATGGCCAGTGCCTGGTCTCATTACTTAGTTACCGAGGGAGGCGTAACGTAATTGGCCGGTCGAACACGCAGGGAGGAACTACTGGAAGTACTTTGAAGGCGAAGCTTGAGTTACCGTAGTGGTGCAGGGTTCAAGCTCTGTCCGCGCCTTAAGCGGCGCGCGCTCTTCGAAAGAGGGATCACTATGCATAGTGCGAATGTGGCCGACACCGTACGGCGCAGCTCGAGAGTGCCGATTACCCTCCCCATCGCCGTCACCAGCCTGGAGCCGAGTACGCCCTTCTCCGAAATCTGTGAGACCTTGGTAGTCAGCGCGCATGGGTGTGCCATATTTTCGCCCGCCCGGCTGGAAGCCGGCATCCCGGTGCAATTTCGCAGAAAAGGAGGCGGCGCGACCCGGGCTCATGTGGTCGACTGCAAGCCCATGGGAGCGGGTCAGCACGGCTGGCAGGTGGCCGCGAGGCTTGATCGCCCGGAAAATTTCTGGGGGCTGGAAGCTTGCCCGGAAGATTGGGCGCGTCTGCTGGAGGTACATTCCGACGAACCGCAGCTCTCACGAAAGGTGACGCGTAACGACAAAGGCCAAGTGCAGAGCCAGGGTTCGCCGTCGCTGAAACTCGTATCCGACAAGAACCAGTCACAACTAACTGAGAAGGATCTGAGGGCCGTGGTGGCCGAGTTTGTGCAGCCCCTGCATGCGGAGGTGGCGCGACTCAAGGAAATGGCGGCGCAGGGAGAGCTGAAGCGCAGCCGGTTCGACATCTCGCTCTCGCACATTCCTCCAGAGGTCGAAGAAAAATTGTGGGTACGCCTGCGGGAAGATCTGGGGACACAAGTCCTGAAGCAGACCCAGGAGCAATCCGCCCAGGTGCTAGGGTCAGCCAAAGCGATGATCGAGCAGAAGATCGCCCATGCCCTGGAAGGATTCCGGCAGCAGGTGGCGCAAGAGCTGCAAACCGTCGAGCAACGCGCGCAGGGTCTCTCGGAGGAAATCAGCGATGCCGTGGGGCAGCAGTTCAATTCCGGAGCGGAGCGATTTCAGCAGAAGGTGTCGGAAGCCGGAACCCGGGTGGAGCGCCAGAGCGACGAACTCCTGCGCGCCATGCAGCAACGGCTGAGCGGCGAGCACGATTCCTACCGGCGGGAAATGGAGAAAGCACAGGCCACGGCAGCGGCGGAAGCATCCCGTCTGCAGGCGCAAGTCACTGACCTGGGCAACCGCATAGCCGGGCTGGATGATACTGCGTGCCGGCTGGAGTCGGGCATGGAGAGCCGCCTCTCGCAAATGGCAAGTGATCAGGTGGCCGCGGCGCGGATTCAACTCGAGAGAGCCCTCGACGTGGTTCTCAAAGAGCTGGGCTCGCGCAATGCTAAGGAGCTCGGGAATCAGCTGGATGACGCACGCGCGAAGTTGAAGGTTGTCCAGAAGGGGATCGAAACCTCGGTGACTGACCTGGTCAAGACCGAAGTTGCTGCCAGTCTGCTGTCCTTCGGGCAGACCATGGAAGCGCTGGCGCAGGATTCCGTGGGACGGTGGCGGAGCGCGTTGGGCCGGGATCTGAGTTCCGTGGCCAAGATTCTCGGCGGGGAGTTTCAGATGGAATCTGCGTCCGACAGCGACGAAAACCAGGAGCCGTCCGAGTGATGTGGCGACTCGCGTCGCTACCTATTTCTTGTTCAACTGGACGGTAAGAGAAAACGCCTCCACGCGGTTCCTGCCGGCTTTTTTCGCCCGATAGAGAGCCGAATCTGCGCTCTGCAAGACGGCCTCGAGGGTAACGTCTGGGTCGCAGCAAGTGACGGTCACGCCCATGCTTACGGTGGGAGAAATTGTTCCTGCGGGAGTCACGATGGGGTCTTTGGCGACCAGACGCCTGATCTCGTTGGCGCGGCGAGTGGCGGTATGCAAGTCGCAGCCGGGCAGCACCAGGATGAACTCTTCACCTCCATAGCGCCCGGCCACGTCGTAAAGCCTCAGGTCCGACCGCAGCCTCTTCGCCACCTCCGCCAGCACGGCGTCTCCCGCCGGGTGGCCCAGGGTATCGTTGATCAGCTTGAAACCGTCCACGTCCGCCATGATCACTCCCGCCGGCCGGCCTTCCCGCTGGGTACGGACGAGTTCCCGCTCGAGAGAAGCGATGATTTCTGCGCGGTTCAGGAGATTGGTAAGGAAATCATGCGTGGCCGAGAACCTGAGACACTGCTGGAGATCCAGAATCCGTTTCCCTACCAGGATGCGGGCCTTCAATTCTGAAGCGTCGACGGGTTTGGCCAGGTAGTCGTCGGCGCCGGCGTCCATGGCAGTCAGGAGATTTTGCTTCCGGTCTTTGGCGGTGAGCATTACGGTGTAGATGTAGGTTCCGTTTGATCCGAGCGCCCGTATCCTGCGGCACAGTTCAATGCCGTCAATTCCGGGCAGGACCCAATCCAGCAGAGCACAGGTCGGAGCGTCGGGCGCCTGCAGTAACTCCCATGCGTCGGTCCCGTTTTCAGCCACGACAAATTCGAAGCCCGATTCCTCCAGACACTCGCTGATGCGGAGCCGGTCCAGCTTGGAATCGTCCACCAGCAATATTTTCATGGCGGTAAAGGTCCAATCTGATTCTGGTCACATAGCTCGGCGGGTGCAAGATGTCGTCTGGAAACGAACGGCCTTGTCCTTCTGCGGCAACGTGGGCATGTTCGCGGATGAAGCGTATGGCTGGTGCGGGAGACTTGGCCGATTCGGCTGCGCTGCCAAATTAGTGAAGACGGAGGCGAGTCCACTACGAATTCTTGCGGTTGAAGCGGCAAAGTGCCTGAACGGCGCGGATCTTGCCGCAAGACAGTGCCATGGTCTCAAAGGCCCGCTCGTAGCGGAATTCCGGCTTCAGATATGGCTTCTTGGCGGCGCGGGGGATATCGACTGCATTTCTCCCTTCGCTTGTGCCTTTCTGAGTCATAAGGAGGTCGTCGCCACACAGCAGGAGCTTTCGCGATTAGCGCAGCATTTTCTCGAACAGACTACCACCAAATCCAGAGCGGCGATGTTGCCACTTGTGATGACGCCCCAACGTCCACTTCAGGCGATAGGCCGCAGTGGGCCCAAGAAGTGGGCGATATCGTTTGCCAATAGTTCAGGCTCTTCGGCCGCGGCGAAGTGGCCTCCGCGGGGCATTTCGGTCCAATGCTGTATGTTGTATCCGCGTTCGATCCAGGCCCGCGGAGGGAAGGGCGCCTCTTTGGGGAAGTGTGCGATAGCGCACGGAACACGAACCTGATCGCCCTTCTTGAAGTGTAGCGGCGCCTTTCTGGACTCGTAGTAAAGGCGACAAGAGGAATGGATGGTCTCGGTCATCCAGTAGAGAGTTACGTTGCTGAGCAGTTCGTCTTTGCTGAACCGGCGCTCCACGTCACCGTCGCAGTCGGCCCAGTCACGAAACTTTTCTACGATCCAGGCGGCCAACGCAGCCGGGGAATCATTCAGGCCATAGGCGGCGGTCTGAGGTGTGTTTCGCTGGAGGTGCGCATAAGCACCATAGTCAACGTACCAGCGGTCGGCGTCTTCCAGAGACTGTTGTTCGACGTCGTCAAGTTTCGTGCCAGGCTCGAGGTATGGCCGGTAGGATCCTGGAATGTAGTTTAGATGAAGTCCCAATATGCGGCCGGAATGGCGCAATCCCAGAATCGTGCTTACAGATGCGCCAAAATCGCCCCCCTGGGCGGCAAAGCGCTCATATCCCAGCTCGCCCATCAGCGTGGCCCAAAGGTCGGCAATGCGCCAGGTGTTCATGCCAGGCGCTGCGGGCCGGTCTGAGAAACCAAAACCGGGGAGGGAAGGAACCACCACGTCAAATGAATTTGCGGGATCACTTCCGAAACGGGCCGGGTCGGTGAGTAGCGGGATAATCCTAAGCATCTCCAGAAAAGACCCGGGCCAGCCGTGGGTAAGGATCAACGGGATGGGCGCGGGCCCTTTACCGCGCTCGTGAATGAAGTGAATGCCGACGCCATCCACGGTGCAGCGATAGTGGTGGAAGGCCGATAGCTTTTCCACCTGCGCTTTCCAATCGAAATGATCTCTCCAGTAGTTACAAAGCTGGCGCATAAAACCGAGGTCGACGCCGTATTCCCAGCCCGACCCGGGAACCTCATCCGGCCAGCGGGTGCGGCCAAGGCGTAAGCGAAGGTCTTCCACTGCCGCTTCGGAATAGGGAATGGAAAATGATTCGATGCTCATGTGTAACCTGTATAATTAGTTTAGAAGGTTACGATAAAACGAGGCCTGTAACCTGTCAAGGAGTTATTAGCGGTTACCTTTCCGTATAGGGTGTGGGTATGAAATTCGAGTTCGTTGCCGGTAATCTTGCCCTGGATTTTGCTAACTCGGTGCACAGCCGCGGATCCCCAGATCCGCAAGACGACCTGAAGAATTACGAGGATCTGATTGGCTGGTGCCGGCAGGCCGGCCTGCTCGGCGACCGCGAGCATCGGCGACTGGAAAAAGGGAAATCCGCCCTGGCGCAGGCAGACTTCGACCGCACCCTGGAATTACGCGAGGCTGTTTACGATATTTTTTCCTGCATCGCGCGAGGCAAAAACGTGCACGCTGGGCCCCTGCAGCGACTTAATGAGCATCTTGGAAAGGTCATGGCCCGGGCCAACCTGCGAAACGCCGGTAAACGGTTTGAGTTGAGGTGGGAGGGGGGCGGCGCTGCGCTGCAGCGGGTTTGGGGAGAAATCACGCGCTCGGCCGTGGGTCTGTTAACCTCCGACCGGTTGCACCGGGTGCGGCAATGCGCAGGGGAGAACTGCACATGGCTTTTCCTGGATACCAGCCGCAATGGCCTGCGGCGCTGGTGCGACATGCAAGCTTGCGGAAACCGCGCCAAGGTGCAGCGCTTCCGGAACCGGAACGTGACGGGGTAGACCATAACCGGCTTCTGAAGAACTATGACAACAAATAAGGACGCTCTTCCGGTCGGCCAATCAGCGCGCTACGAGTTTGGCCTGGTGGTTCTTCTGTTTCTGACCTGGGGCACGGTCTTTCTGGACCGCATGAGTCTTCTCTACCTTGCTCCCTTCATTGCCCCCGATCTCCATCTCAGTCATACCCAGGTTGGATTAGTAGTTTCGGGCCTTGCCCTGGCCTGGGCCGCCTCGGGCTTGATCCTGGGCGCCATTTCCGACCGCATCGGCCGCCGCCCCATCCTGGTGCCGGCGGTGTTCGCGTTTTCAGTTCTGTCCTGGCTTTCGGGAACAGTCCGCTCCTTCGGAGAGTTGTTCACAGTTCGCATCCTGATGGGGCTTGCCGAGGGTCCGACCTGGTCGACGATCACGGCCACGGTCGAGGAGTCTTCCGCCCCGGAACGCCGGGGACGAAATGTGGGTGTTGTAGTGAGTGCCGCAGCCCTGGTGGGACTGGCCCTGGCGCCAGTTCTTACCACCCAAATTGCCGCCCGGGTTGGTTGGCGCGGTGCTTTTTTCGTGGCTGGGGTTCCGGGTATAGTGCTGGGAATACTGCTCTGGAAATTTGTCAGGGAACCAGTACGAAGCGCGTCTGCCACGGCTCATCGCAAGCCTTCGTGGAAGGAATATTTCGCTCTCTTACGCCAACCCAACATCCTGCTGTGTTGTCTGGCGGCTGCAGGGTTCATGACCTGGCTCTTTGTCATGAACGCCTTCGCGCCTTTGTATATCACCGAAGTGTCGAAGAATTCGGCTACGTTCGCTGGACTCATCCTCGGAGCCAGCGGATTGGGGGCGTTTTTGTGGGGCTGGATTCTGCCGTGGGTCTCGGACTATACCGGCCGGAAGCCGGCGTTACTCTTTGTGGCGCTCATTTCCGCGGTGGTACCAATTACTTATCAAGTACCCTTCCTGGTCAGCCATCCCTGGTTGTTGGCGATCGCAGGATTTGTCGCCAATGGGGGGCAGGGAATCGCCGCTCTGGCGCTGGTCCTGGTTCCCGCTGAAAGCGTGCCAGCCGAATTCGCCGCCACGGCAATCGGACTCACCACGCTGGTAGGAGAAGTGTTCGGCGGAACACTGGCGCCCGCCATCGCAGGCAGCGTCGCGGACCGCTACGGCCTCGCCGCTCCACTCTGGATTGCCGCTGCTGGAGCGGTAACGGTGTTTTGTGCAGGCCTGTTTCTTCGAGAATCCGCTCCCCGGGGAGTGGGCTCTCGGTAAAGGTTCATCGCAGGTGGCGGCTGGGGAGTAGTCGTAGGCTTGAGTAAAAAGGCAGACCTAATTTGAAACCCCAGGGTTTCTGTGCTCTGGGAGAAAACGACCCACTCCGTCGTGGCGGAGCTATAATTACCCCAGCAGACATAGGGCTCGCCTTAAACATCCGACCTCTGCCTCCCACCTGAAAGGAGGCCTACAATGCCGTTTGATACGCTGGAAATCCGCATTTCCCTCCAAAAACTGCTGATTGGACTGATCCTGGTGATCGTTCCGATCAGCTTCATTGGGTTGTACCTGACTTCTGAAGCCGACGCTTCTCTGGAAAAGACCATAGGTGCGCACTTCAGAAGCCTCGCACAAACTGAAGGCACGGCCACAGCTCAGTTCATCAACGATCGGGTACTCGACGTTGCCGCGCTTGCGAGGAACCCGGTCGTAGCAGAAGGGATTACCGCAGTGCAGCGGTCCCGCAAGGGTCTCGACGATGCGGCGATCGCAGCCAGAGTGGGGAAGATCGAGAGCACTTGGGAAACACCGCAGGTCGATCCCCTGGTCAAGGAAATACTTTCGTCGCCAACGTCACAGGTCTTACGGCGCCACCGCGAGGCGGAGCCGAGGATCCTCAAGATTCTCGTTGCCGATGAAACCGGTGCGACGGTGGGCGCCACGGATAAGCCGCTGCACTACGTACAACCGAACGAGGTGTACTGGAAGGCCGTCTATGGCGAGGGTCGAGGGGGCATTTACGTTTCCGAGATCCGCTACGACGACCAAACCAAGGCCAACTACCTTGAAATCGGTTTGGCCGTGCTGGAAGAAGGCACGGGCCGATTCATTGGCGCAGTCAATGCGCTGGTGGATGTTTCCAGTCTCCTGTCCCGGTTCCAAAGAGAAGACATGGGCCAGACTGCGCGCACGATGCTCGTACAAGATGACGGGACGGTGATTAGCGCGCTGAACGTGGATCCCTCCCTGCGGTTGAAGTTGGACGAATACGCCAACGTACACGATGTACTGGAAACGCCTCACGGAAGGCAGGCGGGGTATGTTATCGCCAGTACAAGGGGAGGAGACCGGATTGTCGGTTTTGCAGACACTGGTCTAAAGAGGAGCTACCCCAACTTGGGCTGGCTCATCCTGGTGAGCCAGGACGACCGGGAGGCCCTCGCTCCGCTACGGAACCTCGGCCACTTCGCTTTATTGATGGTGGTCCTTGCGTTGCTGATGTTGACGCTGCTTACGGCTTACTTCTTCCTGCACCGAAGACAGCGGTTTGAAGACATCGAGGTGCAAGCGACCGAGGAACCACCGACGAGTGGAGCGGCTGCAGCCTGAAGTCGCCCCAAGCCTGGTCTGTCCAGGTGGACGCGGCTTTTATTGTTGTAGCTTGGGCGGGTCAAGGTTCGGGTGTATGCTTGTGGCGCCAAAATGGCGCAAGTGGGCCATGGAGCAGTTTCTCCGGGAGATAGACGGAACCTCAGCTGAACTTATCCGGCATGACCGGATGCGGAGCTGCGCGGGCGGCTCTTGCAGATGAGCGCGGAACGTTGGGCCGACCACGGGCGGCACTTCCAAGACTTGAACGGTGAAGCGTCGGCTCGGTCGGTCTTTGCATGGAGACTTAGCCATGAAACAGGCCTTTGCCATTGGTATCGGAGGCGCCGCCGGTCAGGGTGTCGCCACGCCGGGCGACATCTTCGCAAAGATCTTCAGTCGCCGCGGCCTGCACCTGAACGCCTACAACGCCTATCAATCGATCATTCGGGGCGGCCACACTTTTCTCACCATTCGCACCGGCCCGGAAAAAGTCACCAACATGGGTGACCGCATCGATTTGTTGATCCCGCTGAACCAGGACGCGATGGATCGCCACCTCGGGCTGCTTACCTCCGGCGCTACGTGCATTTATAACGCAGACACGATCAAGCCCGGCGCTGCGGCGGAGGGTGTGCAGCTCTGCCCGCTTCCAGTCTCGACGCTGGCTGACATCGCCCGCAACAAGGTTGCCCAGAATACGCTCGCGGTGGGCGCAGGTCTCAGCATGATGGGCATCGGCTTTCAGGTGCTGGAGGAGGTTCTCGGCGAGCAGTTCAAGAAGAAAGGAGATGCGGTGGTGGCCGAAAACGTCGGTATAGCGCGGGCCGGCTATGATTACGCCACCTCGAATTTCAAGTCTTTCCCCTGGCCACTTCCTATGACCGAGAGCCGCTACGCAGTGCTCAGCGGAAACGTCGCCCTGGCCATGGGCGGCGCGGCGGCGGGGGTGAAATTTTATTGCGCCTACCCGATGAGCCCTTCGACCGGCGTGCTGCACTGGATGGCGGCACATGCTCGCAAGGCCAACATCATGGTCCGGCAGGTGGAAGACGAGATTGGCGTCGTCAATATGGCGATCGGCGCCGCCCATGCCGGCGTTCGTTCGATGTGCGCCACCTCCGGCGGCGGCTTTGCCCTGATGAGCGAAGGGCTTGGCATGTCGGCCATGATGGAAACGCCGGTGGTCGTGATTGACTGCCAGCGGGCCGGGCCGTCCACGGGAGTTCCCACCAAGACGGAGCAGGGCGATCTCTGGCAAATGTTGGGTGCTGCTTTCGGCGATTATCCGCGCGTTCTGGCGGCCCCGCTCGATATTGGAGATTGTTTCAAAATCATTCCCGAGATTTTCAACATCGCTGACCGGTTCCAGTGCCCCGGAATAGTGCTCTGCGATCTATTGCTTTCGGAAGGCAGGCTCAGTGTGGACCCGAAGGACCTGGACTTTGCCCCCATCATTGACCGCGGAGAGCTCATCACCACAGCCACTGCGGCATCCGGCACCGAAGACAACGGGGGCTATAAGCGGTACAAGATCACGGAAAGTGGCATTTCACCGCGGGCGATTCCGGGTGTTCACGGTCACACCCACACCGCGGCAACGGACGAACACGAAGAAGACGGTGTTTTGATCAGCGACGAATTCACCAACCCGACGAAGCGCCGCGCCATGATGGAAAAGCGTATGCGAAAGGTTGGCGGCATCGAGGCCGCGGTCCCACCGCCCGCGCTCATGGGCCCGCGTGATGCTGATATTACGTTGATCGGCTGGGGATCCACCAAGGGCGTGATCGAAGAGGCGTGCGAGATCCTCACCGAGCAGGGCATTTCCGCCAATCAGCTCCAGATCCGCTGGCTTGTGCCCCTGCACGGCGAAGCGATTCTCAACATTCTGAAAAACTCTCGGCACACGATTATTGTCGAGAACAACTTCAGCGGCCAGTTCGCCCGCTACCTGCGCAGTGAAACCAGCTTCGTGCCGAACGGATGCATTCGAAAGTACGATGGGGAGCCGTTCATGCCGCACCACATTGTGGAAGCGGTAAAGGAACAATTGAGCGAGAAGTCCAAACTATCCGTTCCCGCACATGAAATCATGGTTTGAGGAGAGAGGACATGGCGACAGCCCTAGCAGATCCCAAGCACATGGCGATGTCCGACTTGAAAGGCAAAGTCGATCCCGACTGGTGTCCCGGCTGCGGCGATTTTGGGGTGCTGGCCGCGGTTCAGAAAGCCCTGGTCGAGCTGCAGATCCCGAACCACAAGGTGGTCACCATCAGCGGTATCGGCTGTTCGTCCAACTTTCCGGGCTTCATCAACACTTACGGGATGCATACCTTGCACGGCCGGGCACTGGCGGTGGCCACGGGAGTGAAGCTGGCCAATCACGATCTGACTGTGCTGGTGACGGGTGGCGACGGCGATGGCTTTGGCATTGGCGGCAATCATTTCGTCCATACCATGCGCCGCAACGTTGACCTCCTCTACATTGTGATGGACAACCAGATATACGGCCTCACCACCGGCCAGACCTCGCCCACCAGCCGTGTCGGCATGAAGACAAAAAGCATGCCCTTCGGCAACATCGAGGCGCCGGTGAATCCAATTTCGCTGGCTCTGACCGCCGGAGCCACTTTCGTCGCCCGCGGCTTCAGCGCCGAACAGAAGCACCTCACGGAACTGATCAAGCAAGGTATCCAACACAAGGGGTTCTCCTTCCTGGATGTCTTCAGTCCTTGCGTCACCTATAACCACGACAACACCTACCAGTGGTTCCGTCCGCGCGTAAAGAAGCTTGAGGACGATCCCGCTTACGATGCCGCGGACTGGATGATCGCCATGCAGAAATCGCTGCTCTGGGGCGACGAGATTCCGATCGGAAAATTCTTCGAGCGCACCGATGTGCCCACCTTGCACGGAGCCGAGCCGGTGCTAAACGCGGGCCCGCTGGTGCAAGGTGACGTGCAAATACCACCCGACGTAGCCCGGTCGTTTATTGCAGAGTTGATGTAGCGCGGCGGGCGGCACAGCTGTGCCGAAGGCGCTGAGGTTAACCTAATGGCCGCTGGAACTCGGTCTGTGTGTCAACAGATCGTGTGAGGCATAGCCCCAAAACAGCCGTCAATTTCCGAGTCCGCGATAATTCACCCAGAACCTCCTTTTTCGCTTCCACAAGCCAGTTTCCGGATCGTCCGCCTATCCGCCGCGACAGGTCACTTTCCCGTCCATCCAGCCCCGATTGTGCCACCCAACCGGTATCCTTTTGCCAGCCGTTTTCGTCAGGGTAATGTGGAAAGAAGGAGACAACCATGTATACGGTTCAACAACCGATTGATTCACCAAGCATCGCGGCCGAACCGCGACCTTTGCAGCCGCGGCCGGAAGCCATGCTTCAGAGCTTGATTCCCATTGCCATGGTAATTGTGGGGGGCTGCGAAACCTGCGCTGAAAAGATGGTCACACGGGCGTTGGAAGAAGGCAGTTCCTGGCAGGATGTTGATAAGACCTTGCGGATCGTTGAAAGTATGCAAAAACGCGATTGCTTCGCTAAGGCAGTTGGAACAGATGTTGTTGCCCGCATGGACAAACCACTAGCCACCGGACGAAGGACCTTGCAGGAGATGATGACCAGAGCGAGTCGGATGTGACTTGTATCCTTTTTGCTGACAGACTCGTCCTAATCAGTGTGGAGGAGGCTTGCCAAACCTAGAATCGGACCAAATTTGTGGGTTTCGCACGCGGCTCTTCATCGGAGGGAGCCATGACCACTCGAGAGAATCAAATTTCAGTCGATGAAAATACAGGAAAGGTCGCTTTGAACAAACGTCTGGAGGATTTCGGCTGGGGAGTCCTTCTGATTACCATCGGCACCATCTGGTTGGCGCCCGAAAAGCAGGTGCCACACGGCAGCTGGCTGATCGCCGCGGGGCTTATCATGCTGGGGCTCAATGCGATTCGCTATTTCAAGCGGATCAACATGAGCGGTTTCAGCCTAGTCCTAGGCATTCTTGCGTTGTTAGCCGGGGTGGGACAGTTCTTCAGCTTGAACCTGCCGCTCTTTGCCATCGCTCTGATTGTGATCGGAGCCTGCATGCTCCTAAAGCCGTTGCTTGAGAAGGATTCGACGTTCCCGGCGACGCAGGGCTGGTGGTGCTGTGGACCTGGGGAACAGGAGAGCAATCAGGATCGGACACAGGGAAAAGCGGTCGGGCGATGACCAACCCGACTTCGACGGTTACTTGCCATGTAGCTTCGGCTCGCAGATGAACACACCCCGATCATCGTGTCCGAACGCGCAGGCGTTGTTCAGCGCAGCCTCTAGCTGCCGCCGAGCGCGATGCAAGCGCATCTTGACGGTGGTCAGGGGGAGGTGGAGCAGATGGGCAATTTCGTCGGCAGTCAGTCCGTCAGCGTCGTGAAACAGCAGCACCGCCTTGTACGCATCGGACAGATTGGCGACGTACCTCTGCACGCATTCGCTAACCTCCGTTTGCTGGATGATGGTGAGCGGCGATCGCAGATGTTGGTCAGCAATCGGTAAGTCTTCGATTGGCACATTCACTTGCCGATCAACCGTCCGCGCCCGCTGCCGCAAACGGTCGATGCTGACATGGGTCGCAATCTGGTAAAGCCAACTTTTCAGAGCTGCCGGGTCTCGCAACCTGCTTCGCTGACAATGTGCCCGCAGAAGCGTTTCTTGCGCTAGGTCTTCAGCCTCGCTGGCATCCCGAACGAGGTAGCGAATGTATCGCGTCAAAGGGGTGCGGTACTGCTCAATTCCGTCCACAGAGGGCGAGGACGTTGACATAACATGCCTCCTCGTTGCCACTAAACTCTATATCGCCGCACCGCTGCCTTTCAGTGATTCAGGACACACCACAAACAAGCCCCGATCACGTAGAATGTCTGCCGGGTGCCCCACCCGATTTCGCGTACTTTGCGAACAGGGTGGGGATGGGGGATTATCGCTACACTCGAGAGACAATGGTCCCCTCAGCGTCAGCTGGAGATTCCAATCGACGGGTACCAGCCCGCTTCCCCCTCCCGGTTGACCTTCCGAGCCACGGTGTATGAATGCCGCTATCCTTTGAAGGAGAGTTAGTCGATGTATTGGATGATTACAAATCGCAACGTCAAGAGCGACGGCCTGGGCGACGATATCTCTGACCTGACGTTTTGGACCAACGAGTCCAACAATGCCGGGGACGTAGTTTCTTTCGGCAGGTGGAAGCGCCAGAAGCCGCGGGCCTTCCAGGACTCGCTGGCAAACGTGGCCGATACTTTCCCTCATCCCGACGACACGCCCAACGAAGACCAGAAGCACGTGAACATATTCGTGCACGGATTCGACAACACCTGGTCTTCCGCGGTCCAGCGCTATGCGGAGATTGTCCGAAGCCTGTTCACCGGGACGGACTCCTTGGGCATATGCGTGTTGTTTACTTGGCCTTCGAAAGGCTCCCCCCTGGGTTATCTCCCGGATCGCTCCGAGGCACGCCAGTCGGCGGCGGGCTTCGCCGACGTGCTGAGTTCCCTGTATGACTGGATGGCAGCGAAGCAAATCCTCGGTGCCAAAGATTCCGCCAAGGCATGCCGCGCCAAGACTTCCGTCATCGCGCACAGCATGGGTAATTACGTCTTGGAAAATGCGATGAATTACGCCTGGACCCGCAAGAACCGCCCTCTGCTGATGAGCCTTATCAATCAGTTGGTGATGGTCGCGGCCGACGTGGATAATGACCTTTTTCGCAGCGGCGAAGAGGTCGAACACGGTGATGGAGAAGGCATTGCCAATCTGACCTATCGTGTTACTGCTATGTACAGTGGGCGAGACTCGGTGCTGGGCACCTCCGCGGGGCTCAAACACTTTGGCAAGCGCCGCCTGGGAAGGAGCGGCCTCGATCGCTCCTATCCTCTGCCAGATAACGTGTGGGACATCGATTGTTCGGCGCTTATAAGACAGGATATCAATGGCATGGAAGTGCACGGTGCCTATTTCAAAGAGCCAAAATGCTACAACCTGATGCGATCACTGCTGAAAGGAATTGATCGTAGCGTACTTGTGGCAGAAGGACTGATGCCCTCCGCCTTTCCCAAAGTCCAGGCGGGCCGCCCGCCCTTTCCGGAACAATAGGATCAGCCAGAAATCCCTGGCGGGTGAAGACCGTGGGATCCCAAAAAAGAGACGAAGGCTGGGGTCCCACTATCACTTAACTGATTGTCGTTTCCTCCCAGCGCCTTCGCACGGCTGCCAGAAACTTCTCCTTGTCCTTCTGCATTTGCTGGACGAGCGCTTGATTGCCGGTGTCTTCGTGCCCGGCTGCCCACAGCACCATTTCCGTCAGGACTGGCGCCAGATCGATTCCTTTCGCCGTCAGCAAGTAAATCCGCTTTCGTCCATCCGATGGGTCTGGCTCCGTGGTGATGATTCCATAAGCCTCCAGCTTCCGCAGGCGATCTGCCAATATATTTGTCGCAATTCCTTCGTCACAGTGCAGGAATTCCTGATAGGTCCGGGCGCCCCGGATCATCATGTCGCGGATAATCAGCAGCGACCAGCGATCACCCAGCATCTCCACCGAGGCATTGAGTGGGCATCCCGACCGGCGCTTGGCGCTGTACTTCTTTGTCATATTTCCACAGTGGCGCGCTTATTATAACTTGCATTTCGCAAGTGATATATGGATAATCTTACAGGTGGCCGGTTTCCTCAACCGATTAAAGCAGGAAGTGGCCCGGATATGGGCTGGCTGTTTGAAAAAATAAAGATGCTGACCATGTCGATGTCGCTCTTCTTCGTTCGACGTCTAAGTAGAGAGGACAAATTCATGTATCAACCGCTCAAGCTCCCCCGTCTCGAAGAGGAGGCTCTGGGGAGGACGCATCATCAGCGCAGCGACGAGCGGTTGCGCACGCTCATCCCGCTAAGAAGTGAGTCTGCGTAGTAGAAGGAAACGATGAAAATAGACAACAATTTGCTGAGGAGGCTCATGCGCTACGTTGATGGCTACGTAATAGTGGTACCGAAGAAGAATCTTCGGGTCTACGCCCGGATGGCTCATACCGCGAGCAAGGTATGGAGGGAGCACGGCGCCCTCGACTATAAAGAGTGCGCCGGCGACGATCTCCAGGTAAAGTTCGGGGTTCCGTTTCCGCGACTGATGAAGGTCGAGCCTCGCGAGACTGTGGTCTTCTCATACATCCTCTTCAAGTCCCGAAAACATCGCGATCAGGTCAACGCCAAGGTAATGAAAGATCCGCGTCTGGCGGAGATGATGGATCCGAAGAAAATGCCTTTCGACACCAGGCGCTTGGTTTACGGCGGATTCAAGGTCCTGGTTGATGCGTGACAGTGGACGACGCTGTAAGTTAAAACATCCTAAGGCAGTCAACTCATAACCAAGCAAACAAAGAAAAAGGAGACAGATGACCATGGCAACAAAACCGACGCACGAACAAGCACAACTTCACCTGCAAGTCTATGAACAGCGCCGTGAAGCCCGGCTGCGCCAGGCACGCGACTGGTTCTTCAAGAACTACCACGTGGAAACCGTTGACGACGCCATGCGAATCGCGGCGCCCGGAACTGAAGGCGGCGTATTCGTGGGAATGGTGCTCGGCTATTGGGAGCAAGCCTGCGCGTTGCTCAACTACGATCTGCTTCACGAAGATCTTTTCTTCGAGACTAGTGGCGAGTTTTTTGGAGTCTGGGAGCTCGCCAAGTCTGTTGTCCCGCAGGCTCGGGAACGTTTCAAAATGAATGGCTACCTCGCCCATCTGGAAAAGGCAGCGAAGCGTTACGAGGCCTGGAGTGAGACCCGCTCACCAGGTCACATCGCTGCCATGCGCGAGTTCATGAAACAGATGCGGCCCCAGCCTGCAAAGGCGGCCTAGGACCTGGAGTGTACGAGGGTGCCCCGTCCTCGTCGTTCCGCACTTTGGAACGACAGGGCGGGGGTTTTCACCTCACCCTCGAGAGTGGGCTTATTTCTTGCGAAGAACCCCCACCCTGTCTCTCCAAAAACCGGAGAGACAAGGGTAGGGCACCCGCCGGACGCAGTTGGACGACTGACGGAAAGGCAATCTATTCTTTTCTCCATGGTGAAGCACCGGCACAACCCGCCCCTTTCTGCGCCCGACGACAGGCTCTTTACCGTCAGGCGTAAGACAGTGCCGCATGAGTTCGTGCTCGACGCCATTGCTTCTTTGTCGCCCGAGACGCGTCCTCTGTTCAGCTGTCTTGCGGTTTACGTGAAGGATAAGATCCTCTTCGCCCTTCGCGATAAGCGTGACCTGACGGCGGACGATGACGGGATGTGGCTCGCTACCACCGTGGAGCATCACGCAAGTCTGCACCAGGATTTCCCGAGTATGCGATCCATTCGGGTCCTGGGGAAAAAGGTGACGGGCTGGCAAGTTCTCCCTGTCGATTCGCCGGACTTCGAGGAGGCCGTCCTACGGGCCTGCGAATTCATTCTCGCCGGGGACCCCAGAATCGGGAAGGTGCCGGCATCGCGGCGGGCGGCGGCCGCGGGAACTAAGAAGGCGGCGAAACGGGCGGAGAAATCCAAGCGGGGTGCGAAGGCTCGCAAGAGCTGAGCGAAGTGAGGTAGTGGTTGTGAAAGA
>JBGQIG010000009.1:0-20381 GCA_041498365.1 Terriglobia bacterium
TTAACCGCAAAGTACGCAAAGGAATTCGCAAAGAGCGCAAAGAAAGCAAGTTGGTTGGCTCGGGCTCAACCCCTGGCCTGCACTGGCGTCGCATTGGCATCGCGCGCGGCGAGTTCTTTGGCGTGCTTCTGGATTTTCCGGATCGCGGCTACGATTTCATGCATGTCAGTTTCATCTCCCAGCAACGCGGGCTGCGGGATCCATACGGTCTCCCAGGCGGCGCGTTGAGTGTGGGGAAACGACTCCCGCAAGAAGGCATGGTTTGCTGTTGCCTGCGGTCCGCTGAGCCGCTTGCGATATTCTCCGTTGCGGAACATGTGCAGCTCGTGGAGCGGAGGATAGCTGGCCTGGTTGGGTATACCTTCAGCATTCATGGCAGCGATGAAACTCTCGGTCGAAATGCCGGCGAATTGGCTGCTGTTCACGTGAAAGATGTAGGCGTACTGGCCATTGCGCGTGCACCGTTCATCAAGTTTTTGTGGCGTGATGCCGGGTATCTGGCTCAGCTCGCGATCCAGCAAGCGTGCGTTGTGATGACGCCGCCGGGTTTGTTCGTCCAGACGTCCGAGTTGCGCCATCAGGATGACTCCCTGCCATTCGCTGAGGCGGTAGTTCGAACCGTAGGTGAAATGGCTGTAAAACCATTCTCCTGGCATGCGGCCGCAGTCGTGGACAGAACGGGCCCGGCGCTCGAATCCGTCATCGCTGGAGATGATGATGCCGCCTTCTCCCGCAGTCATCAGCTTGCTGGATTGAAAACTGAATGTTCCGCCGACGCCGAACGTGCCGACACGCTGCCCCCGCCATTCGCTGGCGTGAGCGTGAGCGCAGTCCTCGATGAGTGCGATCCCTTTGCGGGTGGCGAGGTTTTTCAACGCGTCAAGATCGGCGGGGTGCCCGCCCATGTGGACCGCGATGATCGTTTTGGTGTGCGGAGTGATGGCAGCCTCGGTGAGTTGAGAATCGAGACAGTAGGTGTCCGGGCGGACATCGA
This sequence comes from Terriglobia bacterium, assembly GCA_041498365.1. GTDB lineage: Bacteria > Acidobacteriota > Terriglobia > Terriglobales > Acidobacteriaceae > JAIQFF01. The sequence goes on from JBGQIG010000009.1 coordinate 995, forward strand.
CGAGGACCGGAAGGGCGTTCGCGAACAGGACGGCACTGGCGGTGGCCACGAAGGTGAAGTTGGGCACGATCACTTCATCCCCGGACTGGAGGCCGAGAGCGGCCATGGCGACTTCGAGCGCAGCCGTCCCGTTGGTGACTGCGATTCCGTGACGGGCGCCGTGAAAGCGCGCGAATGCGCCTTCGAACTCCAGGGTCTTGGTGCCGGGGGTACGCCACCAGACGCGGCTCTCCAGGACTTCGTTCAGACCCCGCCGCTCGGTGTCATCGAACTGCGGCCATGCCGGGAAAGGTTTGCTTTTGGATTTCTTGCCGCCGAGCAGGGCCAGCTCCGACATGTTCCATCTCCCTTAGGAAACCTGTTCAGCACTGTTTTCGACGATATTTGTTGGCTGCGGGCTCAGACTGGGACGAGGAGCCCAGCTTTTCACGACAAGAGTATAGCGCCTCGGATCACGAGGGCGCCCAGCCCTCCGGTTTGAGGAAGGAAGACGTCTTTCGGCGTTTGCGGTCCGGCCGGTGCGACCGGAGAGCATGCGTCCTGCTCGTTAACCCTTCTTGGCTGACGCCATCTTTTGGGCCTTGACACGAATGAAGGCGTAGTTCAACTGCGGCAGCGAGTTGAATGCGGCGGCCTGCGCATAGTATTTCTGCGCCTTCGCCGTTTCGCCTTTGCCTTGATAGGCCTGGCCCAGGCGGTAAAGGTTGTGAGGGTCTTGCTGGTTGGCTTGTTCGAGTTCCGTCACCGCTTTGTCGTAGTCCTTCTGAGCAAGGGCGATCCTGCCGGCCAATTCATGGGTCTGCCTTAGCTGAGCCGGATTTCGCGACGCCTCGGCTCCCTGGCGGAATTCTTCGGCATGAGTTCTGGCGGCCGCGGAATCTTTCTTGCCTATCGCCAAAGCGCTCAAGGTGAAATGATGCAGGAGTTTCGCGTTGTCCTTGATTTCCTGCGAGAGGTTTGAAGCTTCGACCATCTGAAGGGAGCGGTCGAACTGCTGGGCGGCCAAATCATACTTCTGCATCTCGGCGATTATGTTGCCTTTGGCCTGCAGGTCAGCGGCCATGGCCGCCACGTCGTTTTTATTTTCTGCGACGGCATATTCCTTGTCCATCTCCTGCACCGCCTGGTCCAGCTTGCCGCGATCTGAGGCCACAACCGCCATGCCAAACAGGGCAGTGCGGAGTTCGCCGTCATTGCGGGCCCGGTCGGCCATCTTCTTTAGTTCGGCAGCAGCATCTTCCGGCTTGCCCATGTAAAGCAGGTCAGCGGCAATACCGAAGTAAGAGGGCACGAAGTGGGGATCGATCGCGAGAGCCTTGCGGTACTGGGTGATCGACTCCTCGAACTTACCCATCTTCAGCAGCAATTCTGCATAGGAGTCGTAAGGATTCGGATCATTGGGGATCAGTTCGATGTACTTCTTAAAGGCTTGTTCGGCGTTGGCGTAGTCTCCCGCTTGCCGGTAGGAATAGCCCAGCATGTTGTAGGCCGGCGAATAATTCGGGGCCAGCTCAGGCGCTTTCTGTAGGTGCTCAATGGCCTGAGGGTACTGTTGCTGGCCGAAGTTGTACGCGCCTAAATTGAAAAGCGCTCGTTCATCATTCGGATAGGCCACAACCAATTTCTCCAGATATTCCTTCTGTTTCACCGCTTCGCCGTTTGCTCCCGCCTGGTTCGCAAGGATGAGAAGTTTCTCTCCTTCCGAAGCTTTGTCCGCCAGACTCACCGCTTTGTTCAGGTGCTCGAAAAACTCCTTGGCCGTGGCAGAGGCGTTGGCCCGCGCCAACTCCGCGGAAGCAAAATCCGGATCCAGCGCGATGGCCTTGTCAAAATGCCGAAGGGAATCCTGGGCCTGAAGTTTTTCCGAGAGCTCGCGCCCTTGCAGAAATTCCTTCCTCGCCTCTTCCGACTTTGCCGTGATGGGGATCTTGCCGCCATCGGCCGAAGCGCCGGCGGACTTTTCACTGTTGCTCGCCTGGTTACACGCACTCCACGTAACCGTGCTGAACACGACTGCAACGAATACCAAGCGGTGGAAGCTATTTCGGCGCATCGGATTGCTCCTTCGAATTCGATGAAGTGCCTCGTTGTTGCTAGACGTCAAACATGTGAGTTTGGATAGCAAGGCGGGTGCGTCTTTTGTTGTATGCCTTACATAACAGCCAACAAAGGATTCGGGCGGCGGCTAGGTATTTCCAAGGCAGTGCTGTTGGGCGGCACGACTTCGCGAGGTCACGCCTTCGGCCCGGCTTTAGCCGCTGCGGTTTGCTCTTCCATCCGCTTATTCTCCGTTCTGGGTCGCCTACGGCCTTTCGCGGGCGAGGGCGCCCGCGCCACACATCTGCCGAGCTGCCCCTACACAATCCCTGGACGGGTTGTTCGCAGTGCTTTCCACCAGTACACTCTTCGTGCGCGAGGTGAGTCCTAATGGGAAAGCTGGCCAGGCTTACAGGTTTTAGGTGGCACGGATCGTGGGTAACAATTTTTCGGCTGGGCATGGTGAGCTGTCTCCTGTTGACGGCCGGTGTAGTGACGGCGCAGACCGCACCGCCGCCCCAGTACCCCGGGCTGCCGAGCGAAACCCCGGCCGAGTTCAAGCCCGCAACCGACAGTTTCGAGTACGTCAGGCGCGACGTGATGATCCCCATGCGCGATGGGGTGAAGTTGCACACGGTCATCCTTATAGCGAAAGGCGCCAGGAATGCACCGATTCTACTTACGCGCACGCCCTACGATGCAACCGAACTCACCAGCCACGACCCGCGGGGCGGAGGAACCATCGACGCCCCGTCCAGTACCCACCTGGGCCCGATCCTGAACGGCTACGACAACGCGACCGAGGTGATCGTCGAAGGCGGCTATATCCGGGTGGTTCAGGACGTGCGTGGCAAGTATGGCTCGGAGGGTGACTACGTAATGAACCGTCCCTTGCACGGGCCACAGAACCCGACGCCCGTCGACCACGCCACCGATACCTACGACACCATCGACTGGCTGGTGAAAAACGTTCCGGAAAGTAACGGCAAGGTCGGCATCCTCGGTATTTCCTATGATGGCTTTCTGCCCTTGATGGCACTGGTCAATCCGCACCCGGCGCTTAAGGTCGCCGTGCCCATGAACCCCATGGTCGATGGCTGGATGGGCGACGACTGGTTCCACTACGGCGCGTTCCGCCAGCAAGGCTTGCCTTACATCTATGAGCAGGTGGCCACGCGCGGGAACAAGGCCAAGTGGTGGAGCAGCCACTTTGACGACTATGACATGTACATGTGGGCGGGATCGGCAGGCGAACTCGGACGCAAGCGCGGGCTCGAACAGGTCGGATTCTGGCGCAAGATTCTTGAGCATCCCACCTACGATGCCTTCTGGCGCGACCAGGCGGTAGACCAGATTCTGGCCGCCCAGCCGTTGAAGGTGCCGGTCATGCTGGTGCACAGCCTTTGGGACCAGGAGGACATCTACGGCGCCATCGCTGTCTACAAGGCGATCAAGCCGAAGGACACGAACAATGACAAGGTTTTCCTGGTGATGGGACCCTGGTATCACGGCCAGGAGATCGACGACGGCAGCGCGCTGGGCGCCCTGAGATTCAATAGCGACACCGGGCTCTACTTCCGGCAAGACATCCTGAGGCCGTTCCTGGACCAGTACCTCAAGGATGGTTCACCTAAGGCCGACATTTCCCCTGTCGTTGCCTTTGAAACCGGGACGAATGCGTGGAGGCGCTTGCCGGCGTGGCCGGCGGGCTGTGCCAGCGGCTGCACCGTCCGGTCAACGGCGCTCTATCTCACTGCGGGTTTGAAGTTGGGGTTTGCAGCGCCGAAGCCAGGCGATTCGGGGTTCGACGAATACATCTCCGATCCGGCCAAGCCTGTGCCCTTCCGCGCGCGTCCCATTCAGCCCATCGGGTACGGACATGGGTACAGCTGGTCGGAATGGCTGGCGGACGATCAGCGTGAGGCATCCGGCCGTCCCGATGTGGTGGCGTTCGTCTCCGACGTCTTGAGCGCGCCGGTGAAGATCAGCGGTCAACCCGTCACCAATCTGATCGCCTCGACCAGCGGCACAGACTCGGACTGGGTGGTGAAGGTGATTGATGTCTATCCCGACGAAGTGGCTGGCCAGGCGGCCATGGGCGGTTACCAATTGATGGTGTCAGCCGACATCTTCCGCGGCCGGTATCGCGAGAGCCTGGAGATAGCCAAACCGATCGCCGCCGACAAGCCCCTGCTCTACCGCTTCGCCCTGCCCACCGCGAACCACGTTTTCCTGCCGGGACACCGGATCATGGTGCAGATTCAGTCAAGTTGGTTCCCGCTGTATGATCGCAATCCGCAGACTTTCGTGCCTAGCATCTTCTGGGCCAAGCCCGGGGACTACCGCAAAACCGTTCAGCGTGTTTATCACGCACCCGGCCAAGCGAGCTTCATCGAACTGCCTGTGGTGGCGACGCCGTGAGGCTGGGATCGAATGTCTGCAGCAAGTGAAACGGTCCGTTTATAACCGGGCATCTCTCAGAGCATTCCACCGGTTTGGACCTCGAGGATGGCAAGTGCCATTTCCAGCTTATTGATGGCCTGACCAATTTCGGGATGTTCGCCAATCTTGTCTCGCAGAGCTTTGAGCAGATCATGAGCCCCGGCCACATGCTCAGCTGCCTGGCGCGAACCGGAGTCCGGCTTGGATTCGCCTTCGGTTTGCATGACACGCACCTCTAGTGAAGATTCTAGTCCCAGTATGGATGAAAACGCATCACTCTGGGCGGCGGGCGCCTTGATCCGTCGCTTTGACCGAAGTATTCCCCCTGAAAACTCGACCGGCTGGCGTGTCATGCCAGGAGCCGGCAAAGCCACATTTCATTTGGAAAACCGCAAAGGCAACTGGTAGCATCCTGCCCATGTTCAAACTACTCGTTGTGATGCTGGTTTTGTTGGCGGCGGCGTTCTCTGCCGATCTCCCCACCAGGAAATATTTGAACCTGGCCGCAATCAAGACCATGGTTGCCGCGGCTGAAGCCGAAGCCAAGAAGCAGAATGTTGAAGTAACCATCTGTATTGTGGACGAAAGCGGCAATCTGCTCTTTCTGGAGAAAGCGGATGGTGCGTCCCTCAATACCATTGAGTTCGCGCAGAAGAAAGCGCGGCACTCGGCGCTCTACAAGAGTCCCTCGAGAAACGGCGCCGATGCGATGAAAAAAGGCAATGTCGAGGTCCTGGCTTTTCCGGACTTTTTCCCAAACCAGGGTGGGCTGCCGATTCAGGTGGACGGCCAGACCATCGGCGGCATCGCTGCCAGTGGCGCAAAATCTGAGATCGACGAAGCGATCGCGCAGGCGGCAATCGACGCTCTGTTCAAGAAGTGAGGAAGACGAAGCCATCCCTTGCTAGGCGCTGCGCAGCAGCGCGAGCACGGTCAGGTCGTTGTGGGTGGGTGGCACGCGCATGAATTGCTGCGTCGCCTGGAGGATGGTTAAACACAGGCCCTGGGCTGTGCTGAGGCTTGCTTGCTGGAAGCTTTCGCATGTGCCCTCAAGTCCGAATTCCTCACCGTTGTACTCGGCTTCGACGATCCCGCGAGAGACAATCATAAGAACGGCACCCGGCACGAGGGCGCAGGTCGACGCACCGTGGGTTGCGTGGGAGAAGAGCCCGAGCGGCAGACCGGTTGCCTCCAACCGTGTGATTCCAGTGTTATCGCGGAGCAACCCCGGAGTGTGACCCGCGTTGGCGTAGCATATGGTACCCAGATCTTCATTGTAACAACCGATAAATGCTGGACAGCTGCGAACCCCACCCGCAAATTGCAGGATGGTACGGTTGACCTCATGGGCGAGTTGAATCATCGCCTCGGCCTCGTTGAAATCTTCTCCGGAAAAAAGGCCGGGCGCAAGAGTTCTGAAAGTGTTCTGGGCAGCAATGAGGATCTCACGAGTGTTCTCTCTGCGTCCGGCAACATCGAACAAGCCGAACAACACGCGGGACGGACCCACGCGCAGGAATTCGTAGAAGTCGCCTGCCACCCGCTGGTTGAAGTACACGGCGGCAATCTCTGCACGGCGCAGCGTGGGCACATCGGAATGTCGCGGATCGATACGCAGCAGCACGGATTCACGGCGCCTGAACAATAAGCGTACCAAATCCATAGGCGGCGAAGTTAGGGCACGAATGATTTCTGCTTTTCGGGTCATAGCTCACCCTCTCCGCCTGCAGTCAAGCTGCTTGAACAGTTAGCGGAGGCCGGGCATCAAAGCCTGGAGGCGAGGAGTGCACTGAGCAGGTTTATCGGCACATTTTCTTTGGCGCCTTAGGGGAACACGCAGCAACCATCGTTACTTAAGGTCCGGTGCAAACCAGGGAACAGCCTGGAATGAGCGGAATACCTAAGGCTTGCACTCAGGTGGGGCCTAGCGTCGGGCTGAGAGTATGGTGAGGATGTCGCGCAGGCCCTGGCGAATATACTTCAGATCAGAATTGGAGCGCGCCGGGAAGGGTAGGGGATCCTGCTTTTTGTCCGTCTTGACCTCGGCCCGCAAGTGCTGACGCGCGCCAGGGATGGTGAATCCTTCTTCGTAAAGTAGTTGCTTGATGCGCAGAACGCTTTCGACGTCCTTGCGGCGATACATGCGCTGGCCGGTGCTGCTCTTCACGGGCTTGAGCTGGGGGAACTCAGTTTCCCAGAAACGCAGAACGTAAGCCGGCAGGTGGCACAGATGGGAAACCTCTCCGATGCGGAAATAGAGCTTTTCCGGAATCAGCACATCGGCTGTGGCCGACCTGGCGGTAGCTCGGGTTCGTGGGCTCATCTCAATTTCCAGAAGCGGGGTTCATCTCGGAGAGGTATTTTTCCCCACCCGAGTTTCTAGCACGACCGCGCATCCGGGACAACCACATTCTACGGGAATCTAAGTTTTTTGGATCCTATGGACGACGAAAGAGGCGGTAACGGACGGTTTTCCGTAGTCACGGTTCCTCAGGATGTTTGGCGTACACTGGCAGGCGTCCGCCAAAACGACGTGGCGACGGGACGCCCGTCGCTATTTGGAATTGTCTCAGGTTATGCGACGCGACCCTATCGAGCTGGAAATCTTTAAGAACATCTACCGCTCCATTGCCGAGGAGATGGGAGCGGCCCTGCGTCGCACCGCGTTTTCTCCCAACATCAAAGAACGGCGCGATTACTCCTGTGCGGTTTTTGATTCGAAGGGCGAAGTCATCGCCATGGGCGATCACATGCCGGTGCATCTTGGTTCCATGCCAATGTCAGTGCGAGCAGCCATCGACAGCTTCGCATTGGAGCCTGGGGACGTGGTCATGCTGAACGATCCGTTTCGCGGGGGAACGCATCTGCCAGACATAACGCTGGTGGCGCCGGTGTATATAGACCGCGAACCGCGAGCGCGGAGTGTTCTCGCTACCGGCGGCTTGGACGCCGGCGGTGAGAGGCGTCGGCTCCGTCCGCGAAGGAGTGGTGGCCGTCCGGATTTCTATGTAGCTTCACGGGCGCATCATGCGGATGTGGGTGGAACTTACCCCGGGTCCATGGGGCTGTGCCGTGAAATTTATCAGGAAGGACTGCGCATTCCGCCGGTGCGCATCATGCGCGCGGGAAAGATAGAAAGTGATGTGCTGGCGATGCTCTTGAATAACGTCCGTACCCCGGATGAGCGCGAAGGCGATCTGGGAGCGCAAATCGCGGCCTGTCACACCGGGGCGGAGAGGTTGCGCGAAATTGGTGAACGCTATGGCCTGGAGCGAGCTCAAAGGGCGGGGCGGGAGTTGCTGGACTACTCGGAACAGATGATGCGCGCGTTCCTGGAGAGTGTGCCTGAGGGAACGTACCGGGCGGAGGATTTCATGGACAGTGATGGGATCAGCGACCGCCCGGTGAAGATTGCAGTGACGGTGAAGGTTAGTGGCGCTCGGACGCAAGAGCGAGGGCAGGATGCCCTCGCGACAGCCGGCGAGGACGTTGGGGCTACAAAACCCGGGCGAAGAAGCGTTCGACTTTCCCCGAGAAAGGCAGGCGGCCACACGGTCACCGTGGATTTCACCGGGTCCGATCCGCAGGTGGAGGGAAGCATCAATGCGGTCGAGGCGATTACCTACTCTGCTTGTTTCTACGTGTTTCGGTGTTTGCTGGTGGAAGATGTTCCGGCGACCGCCGGACTGATGCGGCCGGTCCGGGTCATCGCGCCGCCCGGGACGGTGGTGAATGCCCGCCCGCCCTCAGCCGTGGCGGGTGGGAATGTCGAAACTTCGCAGCGCATTGTGGATGTTTTGCTGCTGGCGTTGGCACAGGCTATTCCGGAGCGAATTCCGGCGGCGTCGTCGGGAACGATGAACAATCTTACGATCGGGGGAATGGATTCGCGAACGGGCGAGCCCTTCGCCTACTACGAAACCATCGCCGGTGGGATGGGCGCCCGTCCTACGAAGCCCGGGGTCTCAGGCGTACACACGCATATGACCAATTCGCTGAACACGCCGGCGGAGGCGCTGGAGTATTCCTATCCGCTGCGCGTGCGGCAATACTCGTTGCGGCCCGGAAGCGGCGGCGACGGCGAACATCGCGGCGGGGACGGTATCGTGCGTGAAATCGAAGTGTTGACTGACGCTGAAGTCACGCTCCTGGCCGATCGGCGCACGCGCGGGCCCTGGGGATTGAGCGGAGGCAGGGAAGGTGCGCCGGGCAAGACCTGCATTCTCCGGCGGGATGGAACCGTGGAAGAGTTGCCGGGCAAATCCAATGTCCGATTGAGCAAAGGAGAACGGATTCGGATTGAGACTCCGGGTGGGGGTGGTTGGGGAAATTCAAATCATGATCGCTGAAGTACAGGAGGCGTGATGCAACGCATACGATCAGTGGGTGTTCTTTCCTGCGCCAAGATGTTAGGTGTTCTGTATGGCTGTATGGGTTTGCTCTTTATTCCCATCGCGTTGATAGGCGGGCTAGCTAGTTTGGCGACACAACAGACGAATAGTGCCATCGGCGGAGCAGCAATGCTTGCCTTCGGGATCATCGCACCATTTCTTTATGGCGGAATTGGGTTCGTGTTCGGCGCCATAGGAGCTTGGATCTACAACCTGATCGCGAAGTGGCTTGGCGGGATTGAGATCCAGTTGGAGCCGCCTTCCGCGAGCCCTTTCGGGACGGCTAGTCAAGTTGCCGTGACTTAGGGACCAGCACTCCGGTGATTTGTCTGTGTCCTCCTCAACCCGGGGTCTGGCCAGCGCGGTGCTAAAATCAAAAGTTCGGCTGGTCATTGTGATTTTCGGACTCATGGGTTGGCGTTCATGTCGAAAACGATGTTCGCGGTGGTCAAGCCGGAAGCCGCACCGGGCGCGGAGATCCGCGAGGTCAAAATCCCCGGCTTTGGCCGGAACGACGTGCTGGTCAAGGTCAAAGTCGCCTCCATCTGCGGCACCGATCTGCATATCTATGAGTGGGACCGCTGGGCGCAGAACCGGATTCATCCACCGCTAATCCCGGGGCACGAATTCTGCGGCGAGGTTGCGGCTTACGGCGATGAAGTCACCAGCGTCAAAGAGGGCGACTTCGTTTCCGCGGAGATGCATGTGGCTTGCGGTAAGTGTCTGCAGTGCCGCACCGGCGAAGCTCACATCTGCCAGAACGTGAAGATTATCGGCGTGGATGCTGACGGCGCTTTCGCCGAGTATGTCGTGATTCCGGAGTCGAACATCTGGAAGCTCGATCCTGCCATTCCGCAGGAATACGCATCGATCCTGGACCCCCTGGGGAATGCGGTCCACAGCGTCTTGGCGGGCGAGATAGCCGCCAGGACAGTCGCGATTACGGGCTGCGGTCCGATCGGGCTATTCTCCATTGCCGTGGCACGAGCGGTAGGCGCGACTACGATTTTTGCCATCGAGGTGAACCAGCATCGGCGGCAGATTGCCAAGGATATGAAGGCAGATTTCGCGCTCGACCCGTCGAAGGAAGACGTGCGCGCCATCGTGATGGACCACACCGGTGGTCTGGGAGTGGATGTCGTGCTCGAAATGGCGGGTCATCCCAGCGCCATACGAACGGCTTTCGACATCGTGCGGCGCGGTGGACGCATTTCCCTCCTAGGCCTGACCTCGAAGCCAATCTCTCTGAATTTTTCTGAAGACATCATTTTCAAAGGGATTACCGTGCAAGGCATCAGCGGCCGGCGGATGTACCAGACTTGGTACCAGATGACTGCGCTGCTGAAAGCGGGGAAGTTGGACCTGCACCCCGTGATTACGGATCGCATCGGGATGAAAGACTTCGCCAAGGGCATGGAGCGGTTGAAGACCGGCGAGGCTAGCAAGATTTTGGTTTATCCCAACGGGACGAAGTAGCTCTTAGCTGTCAGCCGTCAGCTATCAGCCCTCATCTAATTCCAAACCATCCGGCGAGTGTGCTTGTTCCAGATTTGTTCGTTACATCGGATACAATTCCAGAACCATGCTTCGTTACTTCACCGCGGGCGAGTCTCATGGAGAGGGCCTGGTTGCTTTCCTTTCAGGCCTGCCTGCCGGACTAACAGTAGACCAGTCGTTTCTGGACCGCGAATTGTGGCGTCGGCAACAGGGCTATGGCCGCGGTGGACGGATGAAGATCGAGACCGACAAGGCCCACATTCTTTCGGGCGTGCGTAATGGCGCCACCATCGGGTCGCCCATTGCCATCCTGCTGGAAAACAAGGACTGGAAGAACTGGCAGGAATCGCTGCCCGTCGCAGAAGGAGATCCCGCCAAACACAAGCGGGTGGCCTCGCCGCGTCCCGGGCATGCTGATCTAGCGGGGGCCTTGAAATACAATTTTTCTGAGGCCCGCTATGTGCTGGAGCGTGCCTCGGCGCGCGAGTCGGCGGCGCGAGTGGCGATTGGCGGCCTGGCGAAGTTGTTTCTGCGGGAACTGGGGATCGACGTGCTTAGCCACGTGGTGGCGGTAGGCGGCGCCGCATTGAAGAAAGATGCTTCCTGGGAACAGATTCGCGGCCTCTCCGAGCGCGACGAGGTTGTGCTGAATTGCGCTGACCCCGAAGCTGAGCGGCAAATGAAAGAAGAGGTGGACAAGGTGCTGAGGACGGGGGATTCCGTCGGCGGCATTTTTGAAGTTGTGGCTCACAAAGTCCCGCCCGGCCTGGGCACTTACGCCCAGTGGGATGAGCGCCTGGATGGTCTGCTGGCGGGTGCGGTCATGTCCCTGCAGGCGGTCAAGGCAGTGGAGATTGGAGCCGGAGTGACGGCTGCGTCCTCTGCCGGTTCCTCCGTGCACGATGAAATAGGCTATGAGGCGTCGGCCGGCTTCAGCGGATTTACCCGGAGCAAGAACAATGCAGGAGGAATCGAAGGTGGAGTGTCGAATGGCGAAGACATCATTGTGCGCGGATATCTGAAGCCGATCTCCACTTTGCGGCGTCCTTTGCAGTCGGTGGATTTTGCCAGCCGGGAGCCGGTCAAAGCTGCTTACGAGCGTTCTGATGTGTGTGTGGTGCCCGCCGCAGGGGTGGCTGCAGAGGCAATGGTAGCACTGACGTTGGCGCGCTGCGCGCTGGAAAAATTCGGCGGCGATTCGATGCTAGAAACGCTGCGAAACTTCAAGGGATATCTGGAGCAAGTGAAAAGTTACTGATCGCTGGTGGCTGACGACGAACGACTGACGACTGAAACTGAATGATCTATCCCATCGTGAAGTTTGGAAATCCGGTTCTGGAAAAGCCCGCCGAGCCGGTTAGGTTTTTTGACGACGATCTGAAGAAGCTGGTCGATGATATGTTCGAGTCCATGTACGCGGCCCACGGGGTTGGACTCGCGGCGCCGCAGATCGGGATTTCAAAACGCCTGGCCGTCATCGACGTTACCTTCAAGGAGGATCCGAACGCCAAGCTGGTGATTGTGAATCCGGAGATCATCCGCACCGAGGGCCGCCACACCCAGAACGAAGGCTGCCTGAGCATTCCCGAGTTTCGTGAACCGGTGGCACGGGCGCGGAAGGTGACCGTTCGCGCCCAGGATGTTACCGGGAAGTGGTTCGAGAAGACGGGCGAAGACCTGCTGGCTCGCGCTTTTCTTCACGAAACCGATCATCTGAATGGCAAGCTGTATATTAGCCACATCAGCGCCCTGAAGCGTGACTTCATGAAGCGCAAGATCCGCAAGCTGATGAAGGCGGGAGAATGGTAGGAATTGAGTAATTGGGAAATTTTGTAATTGAGTAATTTAAAAACCTCACCGTGCAGGTTGTTCAATTGCTCAATTACGAAATTCCCCAATTATTCAATTTCCAGATTGCCTGATGCCTTCGTCTTCCAGTCTCGTTTTCTGCGGCACGCCGGCCTTTTCGGTGCCCACTCTGGACAAACTGGTGGAGGCTGGTTTCCCTGTGCGTCTGGTGGTGACGCAGCCGGACAAGCCTAAGGGGCGGGGCATGGAACTTGCGCTCTCGCCGGTGAAGCAAAGGGCCCTGCAGCTGGGCTTGCCGATCGCCCAGCCGGACAAGATCAAATACAACGAGGAATTTCGCGCGCAACTCTCCGGCATCAAGCCCGCTGCGATCATCGTCGTGGGATATGGGCGCATCATTCCCCAATGGATGATCGATCTGCCGTCGCTGGGGAACCTGAACCTGCACGGGTCGTTGCTGCCCAAGTATCGCGGTGCTGCGCCGATTCAGTGGGCCATCGCTCGCGGCGAAAGTGTAACCGGCGTTACGACCATGCGAATCGACGCCGGGCTCGATACCGGGGATATTCTGTTGCAAAAAGAAATCCCAATTGCGCCCCAGGACACTGCCGTAACTCTGGCGCCACGAATGGCTGGGATTGGGGCCGAGCTAATGCTTGAGACCCTCTGTCGACTGCAGGCTGGCAGAGTTCATCCGCGGCCGCAGGATCATGCGAAAGCGACACCGGCACCTGTCCTGAAAAAAGAAGATGGCCGGATTGATTTTCATATCAGTGCTCAGGAAATCGTGAACCGCTTGCGGGGCTTCCAGCCCTGGCCGGGCGCGTACACCAGTTTTCGCGGAAAGAACTTGCACATCTGGGCAGCGCAGCCGGTTGAACGCCGTTTGCAGGAAGGTGAGATTGTAGTCGATGACGACCGGCTCCTGGTAGGGTGCGGCGGTGGAAGTGCGCTTCATCTGCTCGAAGTGCAAATGGAAGGAAAGAAGCGGATGCCAGCGGCTGACTTCGTCCACGGCCATCATCCACGCCCAGCCGAGAAGCTTGGCGGACCGCTGAACAAACTGACAACCGAGAACTGATAACCAGCAACTGAGTTTCCCGGAATCCATGCCCATTTCTCCCGCCCGTGCGGCAGCGTTTGACGTTTTGCTTCGCGTCGAGCAGCAAGATGCCTATGCGTCCGAGCTTCTGCATTCGAGGCAATACGCCAAACTCTCGCCCGCGGACCATGCCCTGGCTACCGAACTGGTGATGGGGGTGCTGCGGTGGCGATCGCTTCTTGACGATGAAGTCGGCCGTTTCTCCGCGAAGGCGGCGGGGAAGCTCGATCCTGAGGTGCTCACCGCATTGCGGCTTGCTGCCTATCAATTGCTGTTTCTTGACCGAGTGCCGGGAAGGGCTGCGGTGTATGAGAGTGTCGAACTGGTCAAGCGGGCGCGGAAAGGGTCGGCTGCGCCCTTTGTGAATGCTGTGCTGCGCAAGCTGGCGGGAAGTACCTCGGCGGCTAAAGCCGCCAATGAGACTGGGGTCTTGAATGCAACACTGAAGCGCTGCTCCACCCTATCCCCTGCCTCACCCGCCCAGGATCTGGACTCATCCATTCAAAATCCAGAGTCATCTGGGGACCCGTCGATACAAAGTGCGGCAGAACTATCGCAGAGATTGGCACATCCCATGTGGCTTGTCGAACGGTGGGTACGTGAGTTCGGCCTTGACCGTGCGCGGCTGGTTTGCAGCTACGATCAGCAGGCCCCGGAGTCCGCGATTCATTTGTCTGACCCTGCGGCCGAGACGGAGTTAGCGCAGAACGGGATCGATCTCGTTCCCGGTCGGTTGCTGGCTTCAGCACGGCGGGTTCGAACTGGAAATGTCAGTGGGACTCGGAGCTTCGTTGAGGGGCGAATCGCGATTCAGGATGAAGCCTCGCAACTGGTTGCTTTGCTGGTAGGCAGGGGAGCGAGAATCCTGGACTGTTGCGCGGCGCCGGGCGGCAAGACTCGCGTGCTGGCGGAACGAAATCCCGAGGCCGGCATCGTTGCCCTGGAGTTGCATCCGCACCGGGCGCGCTTGCTGCGTAGACTTGTTCCTGCAAGAAATGTGGAAGTGATCAACTCGGACGTGCGTGAGTTTGTCGCGAGCGCTGGCTTCGATCGCGTATTAGCCGATGTGCCCTGCTCGGGCACCGGCACTCTGGCGCACAAGCCGGAGATCAAGTGGCGATTGAAACTTGAAGACCTTGCCGACCTGCAGATACGTCAGCTGGCGATTCTTCGGTCCGCAATGCAACACGTTGCGCCGGGAGGAAGACTAGTGTACTCAACTTGTTCGCTGGAGCGGGAAGAAAACGAGGATGTAGTGAAGAAAGCGCTCGCTGCCGACAGGGCATTCCGTGCGCTCGATTGCCGCGTGGAACTGGAAAGGCTGCGGGCCGAAGGCGAGGTGGCATGGAGAGATATTGAGTCGCTGGTGAGCGGGGAGTTTGTGAGAACGATTCCTGGGGTGCATCCGTGCGATGGTTTCTTTGTGGCGATCCTGCAAAAAAGCTAGCCACGGATTTCACCGATTCTCGCGGATCAAGGCGACCGCAAAAGTCAGCAGATCCTAGGATGTAGCGCCGGCGTCCCGCCGGATGTCTGGCGGGCGCCTCGCCCGCCCATCGGGCCGGCCGGAGGCCGGCGCTACCGAACCTCCAAGTTGACCACCGTACCTACGATTACCTTCTCGCCTGCCGCGGGGTTCTGCGAGACGATCGTGCTGGCTGGCGATGGCGGTGTAGACGGCATGTTTTCCGGCGCGGCCGAGGTCACAGTACCCAGGCGTAATCCGGCGTCCAGCAATGCGGCGGTTACGCTGCCTAGCGGCTGTCCGACAAAGCTGGGCATGACCAGAGCCTGCGGTTGGGGAGGGACGGCGACCAGCAGGCTGATTTTGGGAGCCGAGACCCCGCTGGCGTTGGGCGGTGGAGCCTGCGACAGCACCTGGCCCTCGGGGGCATCGCGTGATCGCACTTGCGCAACGGCGCCGACGTCCAGGCCGCGGCGGCGAATGTTGATGTTGGCAGCGCGTTCGCTTTGGCCGATGACATTCGGGATCGCGACACGCTGCGGGCCGAGGCTTTCGGCGACGCGTACCTGCCAGCCACGTCGTACCTGGCTTCCGCCGGGCGGGAGCTGGGAGAGGATTTTTCCTTCCGGCACGGTAGGGCTGTAATACTGGCGTTCGACATTTAGTTCCAGTCCACCCTGTTCGGCGATGATCCGGGCCGCGGCAGGACTCTTGCCTACCAGGTCAGGGACGGCGACTTCGTGGCCATGGATGGCAAGACGCATGGCGGTAAGCGCCGAGACCAGCGCTACCACAAGCAGAACTAGCGCCAGCAGAGCCAGACGAAAAAAAGACTTCATCATCGGGATTATAGCGTTGGGTGAATGGCGGCTGCTGGTTAGCCTCCATGGGGCGAGAAGGTCCCATGATAAGAATGTTCAATTGACCTAATCCCACTTCGGGACCGAGGCCGCGCGAGTACGCTCTTTTTGCGTAGTGCACGACCTATACTGGTTCGGGTAAATATGGTTCTGGCAGACATGCCTCCGGCAAACGCGACTTCGGAAACTGACCTTCTAGTCACGTTGCAGCGTTATTGGGGTTACGACTCGTTTCGGCCGTTGCAGGAACGCATTGTGCGCAGCCTGCTCGACGGGCGGGACAGTTGCGTGGTGATGCCGACCGGGGGCGGGAAATCGCTGTGCTACCAGTTGCCGGCGGTGATGTTGGGACGAACCGCGGTCGTGGTCTCACCGTTGATTGCTTTGATGCAAGACCAGGCGGCGCAGCTCGCGCAGATGGGCATTCCCGCCGCGGTGCTGAACAGTTCTTTGCCCAGCGAGAAGCAGAACCAGGTCATACGTAAGGCGTCAGAGGGCGAGTTCCGGCTGCTGTACCTTTCTCCCGAGCGGCTGGCCCGGACCGATACGCTGGATTGGTTGCAACGGGTTCCGATCGCTTTCTTCGCTATTGACGAGGCCCACTGCATCTCGGAGTGGGGCCATGAGTTTCGGCCAGAATACCGGCAGCTCAGCCGGCTGCGGACGCATTTTCCGGATCGTCCCATTGCGGCCTTTACGGCCAGCGCCACCAAGCGGGTCCGGCACGATATTCTGCACCAGCTGCAGCTGCGCGATCCCCACAAATATATCGCCAGCTTTCACCGGTCGAATCTGCGCTATCTGGTCAAAGAGTGCGAGGGAGGCGAGCAGCCGAGCCTGCTGCTTCGCACTTTGCGCAACTACCAGGACCGGAGCGTGATCGTCTATTCGCCGACCATCGCCAGGGTCAAGGACACGGTGAATTTTCTCGAGGCGCAGCAGATTTCCGCCATCGGCTATCACGGCAAGATGGAGGCGGCGGAGAGAAGGGACAACCAGGAACGCTGGATGTCGGACGAAGTGCGCGTGCTGGTAGGCACGATCGCTTTTGGGTTGGGCATCAACAAGGCTTCGGTGCGGGCGGTGGTGCATCTGGCGCTGCCCAAATCGATCGAGCAGTATTACCAGGAAGCGGGACGTGCGGGGCGGGATGGGCAGCCCGCCGACTGCATCCTGCTCTGGCAAAAACGGGATGCGGCGCTGCTGGCCTACTTTGCCGATCAGATCATCGACCCGGCCGAGAAAGAGCGGGCCTGGCAGCGCTACCACGCCATCCGTCGCTTCGTAGACTCCAAGGGCTGCCGGCATCGCCAGATATGTCTTCATTTTGGGGAAAGTCCGAAGTGGGAGACCTGCGGCGCGTGCGACGCTTGCGGTTGTGAATCCGCCTGGCTGGTGAAGTCTGTCAAAGTGGAGCCGCCGAGGCTGAGTTCGCCTGCGGCCCTGGTGGCTCCGGTTCCGCGGCCGACACCAGTGAGCGTGGCTGTGCTTCCGGATGTAGACCCGGAACTGCGGGAGTATCTGCGAGAGTGGCGGCGGGCCGCGGCGAAGCAGCAGGGAGTTCCTGCTTTCGTGGTGATGCATGATTCCTCGCTCGAGGAACTCTGTCGCAAGCGGCCAGGATCGATCCCCGAGCTTCTACGCATTTCGGGGTTCGGCGAGTACAAGGCTGCGCTGTATGGCCCTCAGATTTTCGAGGCGCTGGAGCGATTTCGCAACGGCGCCCGCGCTACTCCGGTGCCGGAGGTAAAACCGCGCCCGACTAAGCAGGCCAGTGGTTTATGATGGTGGGTCTCGATTAGGACTCACATTCTCCATGAGGCATTCCGCCTGAGGGTTTCACATGAGCACAACCTTTATTCCCGCTGAGAAGTTGCGTCTGAGCCGCGAAGAAATCAATCGCAAGCAGAAGGAATACATTTTTCCTTCGGTGACGACTTACTATTCCGATCCCCTGCCGATGGATCACGCGCTGATGCAGCACGTGTGGGATGTGGAGGGCAAGAAGTATCTCGACTTTTTCGGTGGCATTGTCACCATCAGCGTGGGCCACTGCAATCCGCGCGTGATATCCGAAACCAAGGCGCAGATCGACCGCCTGCAGCACGTTTCGACCTGCTTCCCCAACGAGCCAATGGTCAATCTGGCAGAGAAGCTGGCCCAGATTACGCCGGGTGCGCTCAAGAAATCTTATTTCACCAACAGCGGGACGGAAGCCAACGAAACCGCGATCCAGGTGGCGCGCATGCACACCGGGAACTTTGAAGTCGTAGCCCTGCGGCATGGTTATAGCGGCCGCTCGTCGCTGACCCGTGGGCTGACAGGCATGAACACTTGGCGGAAGGGCACGATTGAAGTCGGCATTGCGCATGCCATGAATCCGTATTGCTACCGATGTCCTCTGGGACTGAAATATCCGGAGTGCGAAGTAGCCTGCGTGAAAGATATTGAGAACGTAATCCAGTTCTCGACTTCGGGCCGGATTGCTGCGTTCCTGGCGGAGCCGATTCAGGGCGTGGGCGGTTTCATCACGCCGCCAAAGGAATATTTCAAGATGGCTTTCAGCATCGTCAAGCAGTACGGTGGCGATTTCATCTCCGACGAAGTGCAGACCGCCTGGGGGCGCACCGGGCGCAAGTGGTTCGGCATCGAGCACTGGGAAGTGGAGCCGGACATGATTACCGCGGCCAAGGGTTTGGGCAACGGCGTGCCGATCGGGCTGACTGTCGCCAGGCCGGAGATCGCAGATTCCTTCCAGGGCCTGACCATTTCGACCTTTGGCGGCAATCCCGTGACCAGCGTCACGGCCAAAGCTGTGATTGACATCATCGAGGAAGATGATCTGCGGACGAATGCGGCGGTGGTGGGCGACTACTTCCGGAAGAAGCTGGAGGAGTTGCAAGTGAAGCATGCGATCATCGGCGACGTGCGCGGCATGGGGCTGATGCAGGCGCTGGAGCTGGTGGAAGACCGCGCGACCAAGAAGCCCTCTACCAGCACAAACGCATTGATGGAGGAAGCGCGGAAGCGCGGGCTGCTGGTGGGGAAGGGCGGATTTTACGGAAACGTCATCCGCATGTCGCCGCCGCTGAACATTTCGAACGCGGATGTGGACGAAGCGGTCGGGATTCTGGATGAGAGCTTTGCGGCGTTGAAGCAGAAGTAAGCGGAGGTTGTCATCCTGAGCGTAGCGGTTCGATTCGCTTGCGAATCGGATCGCGGAGTCGAAGGACCCCTTCCGGTTCCGGCGGCCCAGCCCCGGCTGCTTTTGGTCTTATCCCTGGATCGTGGAGGGCTGCGAAGTCAGGCTTGATGAGACGACCTGCCGGGCCTTGCCCGGCTGGGCAGGTGAGGACACCTGCCCCTACGTGGACTGTGGTCGCTAGTGGGTTTCTTCTCCTGGCGGGGCTGTGTCAGGCGTGTCTACGGGGTGCGGCGGCGAATTCGGCGTGAGCTCTGGCGGAGGCTGAAACTCTCCTGGATCTTTTCCGGCCAATGCAACTTTCATGAAGTCTATCCAGATGGGCAATGCGGCGCGGGCGCCGGACTCTTTTGCTCCCAGGAACTTTTTCTCGTCGTAGCCGATCCATACGCCGCAGGTCATGGAAGGGGAGAAGCCGACAAACCAGGCGTCGGTAAAGTTGTTCGTCGTTCCCGTCTTTCCTGCCAGCGGATACTTCAAACTGGCCGCGGCAACCGCTGTGCCGTGCAGCACCACTTCCCGCAGCATGGAAATCATGACGCGGGCAGTACGGGCGCTGACCACGTCTTTCACGTCGGGGAA
>JBGQIG010000010.1:0-20069 GCA_041498365.1 Terriglobia bacterium
CGATCCGTCCAGGAAATGGATGTGACAGTCGGTAAATCCCGGCAGGACCAGGTGTTCGCGAGCGTCGATCACCTGGGTGGAAGCCCCGCGATAGGCGGCAATCTCTTTCGCGCTGCCCACAGCTAGAACTTTGTCTCCGCGGATGGCAAGCGCTTCCGCCCACGGCTGGTGCGCATTGACGGTGTAGATCCGCGCATTCACGATCACCGTATCTGCGATCGGCGGCGACTGCGCCCATGCGCTTACTAACAAGGAGATGATGGCCGCCGGGAAGAGCCAGTAGCGCGGCTTGTGGAATTGCCCGGACTTAACCAAGGATTCCTCCCGTCAACTTTCTATCCTCACGTACCGGCCTATTAGAATGTAGGCGGAGTGTTTACCCACAGCACCCAGGTCTCGCCGCGGCCCGGATTCCTCCAGCGATGCGGCGTGGCGCTCTCGAAATAAAAACTATCGCCAGGCTGGAGGCGGTATTCTTCTCCTTCCAGAGAAATCTGTAGTTCGCCCTGCAGGATGTACAGGAACTCCTCCCCTTCGTGGGTGTAAGACTCGCCGCTGCCGGATTGGGGAGCGATGCGGAACAGGTGCGGCTCCATCACGGTGTTTCCCCAGGCCAGCAATTCCATGCGGACCCCCGGGCCGGCCTCCAGGACCTTGCGCTTCTCCGGCGGCACCAGCGGTGTGTTGGATTCCGCGGGATCGAAAAAATCAAGGATGTTGGTCTTGTAAAAACGGGCCAGCTTGCGCAACGTAGAAACCGAAGCGCTCATGTGCGAGCGTTCCAGCGCGCTCAGGAATCCCAGGGAGATGCCAACCGCCTTCGCCACTTGTGCCAGAGAAAGCCCTCGCCGGGTCCGCAGTTGGCGGAGGCGGACGCCGATGGCATTGGCAGCGCCGTTTGGGGAAGTCCGCACCAGTCCGTCGCGCTTGAGCATCTGCACGATGGCGGGAGCATTCAGCCCGCGCACCTTGCGCAGAAAGCGCGCCCGCTTCAGCAGCTTCACATCTTCCGGCGCGTACAGACGGTACTTGCTGGCGGTGCGCCGGGGGCGGGTGAGGCCGAGGCTTTCCCAGGAGCGAATGACCGAGGGAGAAACGCCGACCAGGCGCGCCACATCGCCGATTTTCAAGTAGGGTTTTCGCTCCGTCGGCTTCATCCCGAACTACGCTCTCCCCGTGTTTTGCGGATCAGGAGTAACGCTATTTTTTGCTTGACAGTCTGGCGAGAATACCTCTAACCTTGCGCGATTATAGCAAGGTTTGCCGGGGACGCAAGCCTGTGTTCTCAAACTTCCACCCGTAGCGCGGAGATTTCCATGGCATCGTCGAAAGCACGTTGCACAGCTCACTGGCTGGTCGTCCTTTTTTGTCTCACGAGTTCCACGCTCCTCCTGGCCCAAAGCACTGGAGGCAGAATCCTGGGACGCATAGCCGATCCCACCGGCGCGGTCCTGGCCAATGTAAGGGTTCTGCTGGTAAATCAGGCCACGAGCGTCCCGCGCGAAACCACGACCAACGCCAGCGGGGACTACGTCTTCGTTGAAGTGCAGCCGGGGGTTTACCAGGTTGAGTTTGAGCTGACCGGGTTCAAGAAGAATGTGCAGAGGAACCTGATCGTCGAAGTGAACCAGGTGCTTACCCTGAACTCGGTCCTGCAGTTGGGCCAGGCCAAGGAAATAGTGGAAGTAACTTCGGAAGCGCCGCTGGTGGACACCACCAGCACCCAGCTGGGCGCGACCGTCAACACCCGCGCCGTCAGCCAGCTTCCGCTGAATGCGCGCGACACGTATCAGTTGTTGCAGCTGCAGCCGGGGGTGCAATCGCAGGTGGGTTCCGACCTTTTCTACGGCAGCGACCGGGCGGGCGTAGTTTCCGTAAACGGCGGCCGGGGGCGTTCCAACAATTTCAGCGTTAACGGCGGCGACTCCAACGACCAGTTCGCCAATCTCCCCGCAGTTCAGCCCACGCCGGACAGCATCCAGGAATTCCGCGTGCTGACTAACACCTTCGACGCGGAATACGGGCGCAACTCGGGAGCCGTGGTCAACGTGATCACCAAATCCGGAACCAATACAATTCATGGAAATTTTTACGAATTCTTCCGCAATTCGGTGCTGAACTCGAAAAACTATTTCGAGACCGAGAAGGGTGATTTCAAGCAGAACCAGTTTGGTGGAACCCTGGGCGGGCCGATCAAGAAGGACCGCACCTTCTTCTTTGTCTCGTACGAAGGACGGCGAGTGCGGAGAGGAATCGCCTCCGACTCGGTGGCCGTGCCCACGGCGGGGGAGCGCGCGGGCGACTTCTCGGAAGGACTCGCACCTGGCGATCCCGACTTCCCAACATTTTCGGGGACTCTGACGGATGATCTACTCAGCGGCCGGACCGGCTGCTCTGCTGCAATTACCGCGGCCGGCGGTGCGGCGCCGACGCCGGGAACCAACTACCAGGACATCTTCCTCGACAACCAGATTCCGGTTGAGTGCATGGACCCCACCGCCGTCGACCTGATGAAACAGTTTGTCCCCGATGCCAACAGCCCCGACGGTCTGTTCTTCCAGGCCTCACCGGGATCAAAGGAGCGCACCGACCAGTTCACCATCAAGTTCGACCACCGGATTAACGATAAGCAGAATTTCACCGCTTACTATTACTTCAACGACACCAACCTGGCCGATCCTTTTTCGCGATTCCAGGCCGGTGGAGCCACCGTCCCGGGATTTGGAGCTCTGACCAAGGAGCGCTTCCAGCAATGGAACCTGACCCACAACTGGACACTGACCAACAGCCTGATCAATGAATTTCGCTTCACCTATTTCCGCGAAGCCCAGGGCAACTTCCTGCACCCGCAGCACACCAACCTGGTGCAGGATTCCTGCGCCACGGTTCCGGCCGATGAGTGTTTCAGCGATCCCGCCAATCCGCGCGCCGGCATCACTCCGAACCTGGGAGCGGACCGGGAGGGAGTTCCGTTTATTGACGTTGCCGGCGGATTTACGATTGGCAATAACTTCGAAGGTGAAATTCCCCAGATCGGTAATACCTTCCAGTGGACCGACAACGTGACCAAGGTGGCCGGCAACCACACCTTGAAGTTTGGCACCGACGTGCGACGGCAGCGGTTCGACCAGACGCTATATTTCAACGTCAACGGTGAATACAGCTACTTTGGCGGGGGACCGAACGATCCGGGCCTGGTTCTGGCCGACGGAACCCAGAATCTGTTCCCTAACTACATGCTGGGTCTGCCCGATTCCTATATCCAAGGATCGGCCCAGACGGAGAACGTGCGCAGCACGATCTTTGCACTGTTTGCGCAGGATAGCTGGAAGATCCGTCCCAACCTGACGCTCAATTACGGGCTGCGCTGGGAGCTGTTCACGCCACTGACAGATATCAGTCACCGGGTGCAGACCTTCCGTCCCGGGCAGGAGACCCAGATTTATCCCTGCCAGCTCGGCGATCTGCCGGGAGGAATTCCCAATCCGTTGATTGCCGAATTCGGCAGTACCGACTGTACCCCTAGCGGACCTGCTGCCGCGGTCAATCCGCTCGGCCTTGTGATTCCTGGAGACGCAGGCGTGCCCGCTGGATTGACCTCGACCTACTACAAGACGTTCGCACCACGCATCGGTATTGCCTGGAGTCCGGGTACCTCGGGAAAAACCAGCATTCGCGCCGGATGGGGCTTGTTCTACAATCCGATCGAGCAGCTGGTGCTGGAGCAATTCAGTGCCGAGCCTCCCTTCGGGGGCAGTTCCAGCATCTCCAACAGCCAGTTCAACACTCCCTTCATACTTCAGGATGGAACACCCGTTCCCAATCCCTTCAACGGGATCCTTAATCCACCCCGCGGCCAGCCGGTGGATTGGTCGGTGTTCCGGCCCATTCTGCTTTACGGACAGTTCGCACCTCACCTGCGCACACAATATTCGGCACAGTACAACCTCAACATTCAGCGCGAAATTGCCCGGGACCTGGTTCTGCAGCTGGGCTACGTCGGCTCGCAAGGACACCGGCTTCTGGCAACGCATGATGTCAACTTCAGTAATCCGCAAACTTGCGTTGATCTGCACGATATCTCTCTGGCGACTGGGAACGGTGACCTGGACTGCGGTCAGTACTTCTCGGAGAGCGCATACCACATTGCCGCGGGGGATATTCCAAGCGGCATGACGTTGCATTTGCCCTATGGATCGGTGCCTAGCGTCACCGGCCCGAACCCTACGGATATCACTCTGGTGGGCCTGCGTCCGTACTCCTCTCCCAACTGTGAACCTACGACGGGGGTCGGCTGCCCGCCCGATGATATCCCGGTCTTCTCCAGCGTCTTCTCCCAGGACACCATCGCCAGCTCCAACTACAACTCCTTCCAGGCCATGTTGGAAAAGCGCTATTCCGGCGGACTGCAGTTCCAAGCTTCGTACACCTTCAGCAAGTCGTTCGATCAAGCCTCCAGTTTTGAAGGCATTCTCAATCCGGTAGATTTCGGTAAGACCTACTCGCTCTCGCAGTTCGATTCGCGGCACCGCTTCGTGTTCAGCTATGTTTGGGATTTGCCGGTTCCCAAGTACAGCGGGGCGAAGGGGAAGATCCTCAATGGCTGGCAAACATCCGGGATCGTCACTTTCCAGAGCGGGTTCCCGATTCGTATTGCGACTTCTGCGGACAACGAGCTGATGAACAGCTTCGACTTCGAACTGCCGGGCGAACCCCTGCAGCTGGCGCCTTTGCACACCCAGGATCCGCGCAAGCATGACGGCTATTATTTCGACCCCAACAGCTTTACCGAGAACGCTTCTGACGATTCGGTTCCGCTGTGCACGGATACTCCGGGGTTTGGGTGCTACGCTCCCAGCCTGTTCGGCACCATCCCGGATACAAAACGCACGCTATGCTGCGGACCGGGGATCAGAAACTTCGATATTTCGTTCCTGAAGAGGACGGACGTTACGGAAACCAAGTACGTGGAATTCCGTGCCGATTTCTTCAACGTCTTCAACCACACCCAGTTTACAAATCCGTCCGGAAACACCAGCGATGGCGGAGATTTCGGCCGCGTGACGCGGGCCCGCGATCCGCGTTTGATACAACTTGCGTTGAAGTTTTACTTCTAGCTCTAAGCCGGGGCGGCTTCGGCCGCCCCGACATTCTAATGGCCGTATCGGCCTGAGTTTTCCTGGAGACCAGATGTACCCCGAACTGCAGAAAGAGCTCGAAACCTTCGAGCGTCGCACGCCGAAATCCGCCGCTGCTCACAAGAAAAACCTCAAGCGCATTCCGCTGGGAGTGGCCAGCAACTATCGCGCCTACGATCCCTACCCGATTTTTGTGAAAGAAGGCCAGGGCAGCAAGTTTCACGATCTCGACGGCAACGAATACATCGACCACAACCTCTGTTTTGGCGCGCTGATGGCTGGCCATTGCCATCCCGCGGTCATGAAGGCGGTGGAAAAGCGCCTCAGCACCGGAACCATGTTCGGCATGCCTCACGATATGGAGTGGGAACTGGCCGAAGAAATCTGCAATCGATTCCCGGTGGAAATGTGCCGCTTCGGCAACAGCGGCACCGAAGCCACCATGCACGCCGTTCGCCTGGCGCGTGCCGCCACCGGCCGCGACAAGATCGTAAAGTTTGAGGGCGCTTACCATGGACTGCACGACTCCGCGCTGGTCAGCGTTAAGCCGCATGCGCCGGACTACGGCGATATCAACGCTCCTACCTCAGTACCCGGCGGACTGGGAGTGCCCAAGGCGGCGGTGGCCAACGTTGTGATCGCGACGTTCAACGATCTGGCCAGTGTCGAGCTTCGCTTCAAGCAAAATCCCGGTGAGATTGCCGCCATCATCCTCGAGCCGATCATGATGAACGTGGGCTTGTGCATGCCGCAGGCTGGCTTTCTCGAAGGCCTGCGGGATATTGCCACCAGAAACGGCGCGTTGCTGATCTTCGACGAGGTGAAGACCGGCGCGAAACTGTGCTGGGGTGGCGCTTCGGAATACTTTGGCGTGAAGCCGGACATGATCTGCCTGGCGAAATCGATTGGGGGCGGCTTGCCCCTGGCCGCGTTCGGCACCCACAAGTCGGTGATGGATCTGATCTCGCAGCACAAGGTTTTTCACGGTGGCACCTACAACACGAACCCGGTTTCGATGGCTGCGGGTCTGGCCACGTTTCGCGAAGTCCTCACGCGCGAGAACTACGTGCATGTGGAAAAGCTCAGCAAGAAGCTGACCGACGGATACCGCAGGATCGTCGCCAAGTCCGGCTTGCAGGCTTACGTTGCCAGTGCCGGGGTCAATGGCGCCCTCATGCTCTATCCCAACGAAATTCGCAACTATCGCGACTGGGAAGCCATCGATGTCGATCTGTGGCGCCACTACTGGTTCGCCATGGTCAATCGCGGCGTGATGGCGCAGCCGTACTGGTGGGACGAGCAGTGGACTATTTCCGTCCAGCACACTGAGGCCGATATCGACAAGCACCTGGCCGCGTTCGAAGATGTGGCCCCGGCGCTGGCCAAGGCGCAGCATGAGCGTACGCGAGAAGTAGTGGCGGTGGCGCACTAGATACGGCCAAAGGGCACGACTCGGGGAAGGCACAAACGGGGAGGGCACGACTTGAGTCGTGCCGCTAGGGCTAAAACAGGGCCGGTTTTAGCCGCTGCGGTCAGCTTTTTCCTTCCGCGGCAAGTTTTTTCCGCGAGCGGTCAACCGTGCCGCTCTGAAAACGCTTGAGCCGCCGCCGTCGCATATAAGGAGCAGGTATTGTCCCCTAACGATCCTGACCAGCCTCATCTCAAACGCGTGCTCGGCCGCGCGGACTTGGTTTTGTTGTTCGTGGTGGCAATCTTCAACCTGAACGTTGTCCCGTCGATTGCCGCCAACGGTGGGGTCACCGTCTGGTTGTGGATCGTATCGCTACTGCTGTTCTTCTGGCCGCAGGGCATCGCGGTCATCGAACTGGCGCATCGGTACCCCGGAGAAGGCGGTGTCTACCTGTGGGCCAAGGAAGTTTTCGGTGACTTCCACGGCTTTTTGTCAGGCTGGTGTTACTGGACGAACAACATGCTCTATGTACCCACGGTGATGCTGTACTTCGTCGGCATCTCGGTCTTTGTTCTAGGCCCGAACCACCAGGCCCTGGCGGACAACAAGACGTTTGCTCTGATGGCATCGCTGGTGCTCCTGATTGTTCTGGTCGTACTCAACATCGTGGGTTTGGGCGTGGGGAAATGGGTGAACAATCTGGGCGGCGTGGGGACGGCCATTGCCGCGGCCACTCTGATCGGCTTGGGACTTGTCATCTGGTTGCGTTTCGGTACGACGTTGAGCGCAGCTGACTTCCGCATCCCGCCCAATCCTCGTCTCATGCTCAATTCTTTTGGTGTGATCTGTTTTGGGCTGGTCGGCCTGGAACTGGCCTCGGTCATGGGAGACGAGATCCAGGATCCACAGCGGACCTTGCCCGGAGCCGTGGCCTGGGGAGGAATGCTTTCTGGCCTGTTGTACGTGGGAGCCACACTCACCCTGCTGATCGCCGTGAGCAAAGATCAGATCAGCGTACTGCAGGGCATCGTGCAGGCTGTCGGACACATGGCGGAGCGAGTCGGAGCGGGCTGGATCGTGGCGCCTTTCGCCCTGTTGCTCAGCCTTTCCATCGCCGGAATCGGCTCGGCCTGGCTGGGTGGCTCAGCGCGCATTCCCTTCGTCGCCGGCCTCGATTCCTATATGCCGGCCTGGATGGCCAAGGTGCATCCGCGTTATGCAACACCTTACGCCGCCCTCATTGTGCACGGCACGGTTTCGATGGTTTTAATCGTGATGAATTTTGTCGGCGCCGGAGTGCAGGAAACATTTCAGAAAATGTTGTCCCTGGCGGTGGTGCTGCAGTTGATACCGTTCCTGTATATGTTCGGAGCTTTGCTCAAACTCGCGCTGGACAAGTCTGCCGGGCAAGGACATTACAGCAAGACAACGCTCCTCCTGGCCGGGATCAGCGGCTTGGTTACGACGATTCTGGGAATCGCGCTGGTATTTTTTCCTGCGCAACAGATCACTTCGCTCTGGTCGTATGAAGTATGGATGTTTGGGGGGACGTTGTTCTTCATCGGTCTGGCCGTATTTCTCTTCTATGTGTATGGTGGCCGAAAAGCGCGACACATGAACGATATGGGCGCGGGCGTCGCGCCCGTGCGGCCGAGCGGAGCTCGGCAATAACTCGATTCAGGCAGGAGGTCTCATGCCCGGCGGAGTGAAAACTGAGGTACGAACGTATCAGCTCTACATCAACGGCGAGTGGGTCGGCAGCAAATCGAATCAGACTTTCCCGGTCTACGATCCCGCCAGCGAAGAAGTAATCGCGCAAGCTCTGGACGCAAACGCCGACGACGTGAACCGTGCCGTCGCCGCGGCCAAAGCCGCCTTTGAAGATGGCCCATGGGCGACCACCACTGCCCAGGAACGCGGCCGCGTGCTTTTCCGGCTGGCCGACAAGATTCGCCAGAATGCAGCCATGCTGGCGGAACTGGAATCCCGCAACACGGGCAAGCCCATCGTCGAAGCTGAATACGACATCAACGACGTTGCCACCTGCTTCGAGTACTACGGTGGCCTGGCGACCAAAATTCTGGGATACGTAAACCCCGTCCCCGACAATGCCATGAGCCTCACGCTCAAGGAACCTATCGGCGTCGCGGGCCAGATCATTCCCTGGAATTATCCGTTGCTAATGGCTGCCTGGAAGCTGGCGCCGGCGCTGGCAGCGGGCTGTACCTGCATACTGAAACCGGCCGAACAGACCCCCATCACTGCCCTGGAAATGGCGAACTGGCTGGCGGATGTTGGCCTGCCGCCGGGCGTGGTGAACATCATCACCGGGTTCGGCGAAACCTGCGGTGCACCGTTGGTGCAGCACCCCGACGTCAACAAAATCGCCTTTACCGGCAGTGCGGCCGTCGGAAAAATCATCGTCAAGCAGGCCGCTGACACGGTCAAGCGCGTTACTCTCGAACTCGGGGGGAAATCGCCCAACATTTTTTTCGCCGATGCAGATTTCGAAGCTGCCGTCGACGGCGCGCTCTTCGGTGTCTTCATCAACCAGGGTGAAGTTTGCTCGGCCGGCAGCCGTATCCTGGTGCAGAAGCCGATCTACAAGAAATTTGTCGACGCCATGGTCGCCAAAGCAAAAAACATCAAGCTGGGAGCGCCGCTTGACCGTGACACCAAGATGGGACCGCTGGTCAGCAAGGAGCAGTATGATCGCGTACGCTCCTATCAGGAAGTCGGGAAGAAGGAAGCAAAACTCGCGACCGGAGGCGGACGCGCCGAAAAATTTGCCAAGGGCTACTACGTCGAACCCACCATTTTTTATGATCTGGACAACAGTGCCCGCATCGCACGCGAAGAAATTTTTGGACCGGTAGCCGCGGTGATCCCATTCGAGGACGAAAAAGACGTAGTGAAGATTGCGAACGATTCTCCCTACGGGTTGGCGGCGGCAGTCTGGACTCGCGACATTTTCAAAGCTTTTCGTACGGTGAAAGCGCTACGCGCCGGCATCGTTTGGGTGAACCACATGCAGCCCACGTATGTCGAAGCGCCGTGGGGCGGATACAAACAATCCGGCTTCGGGCGTGAGCTGGGGCCGTGGGGCATCGAAGAATATCTCGAAACTAAGCAGGTACACATCAACCTGAATGAGGCTCCGATAGGGTGGTACTGAGAACCGACAACTGAAGACTGAAAACTGGTTTTAATTCAGTCGTTGGTCGTTGGCCATTGGTCGCTGGCTTCAAGGATATTGAAGTCAACCGACGAGTAGACGACGACCGAATTTGAGAACATCAAATGGCAACCATTCAGCTACAAACCGCAGTTCCGGGGCCCAAGTCGAAGGCGCTGGCCGAGCGCCGTGCCGAGGCCATTCCGCGAGGCCTCTCGATCGGCACGCCAGTCTACGTGGCCAAGGCCGAAGACGCCTGGATTGAAGATGTCGACGGGAACCGCTACCTGGATTTTGCCGGCGGCATCGGCTGCCTCAACGTGGGACATCGCCGGGAGCCAGTGATTTCTGCGGTGAAGGACCAGCTCGATCGCTTTCTGCACACCTGCGTCCAGGTGACTCCCTATGAGAATTACGTGCGCCTTGCCGAGCGCATGAACCAGCTCACGCCGGGAAAGTTTCCGAAGAAGACGCTGTTTGTGAATAGCGGTGCCGAGGCGGTGGAGAACGCGGTGAAGATCGCGCGTGCGCACAGCGGGCGGTCGGGCATCATCGCCTTCGAGGACGCCTTCCACGGGCGCACCATGATGACGCTGGCGCTGACCAGCAAGACTCATCCCTACAAAGCCGGCTTCGCTCCATTTCCAGGCGACGTTTACCGGATCCCCTACGCGTATTGCTATCGTTGCTCGTATTCGCTCAAATATCCCTCCTGCGATCTTTTCTGCGCGCGCCATCTCGAAGACACGTTCAAGCGGGTTGTTGCGTCGGAAGATATGGCCGCGGTAATCGCGGAACCGGTTCTGGGCGAAGGTGGCTTCGTCGTTCCGCCCAAAGACTTCTTTCGTGTGCTGATGGAGATCTGCCACAAGCATGGTGTCCTGTTCATCGCGGATGAGGTGCAGAGTGGCTTTGGGCGTACCGGCAGGCTGTTTGCCAGCGAATACTATGGCATCGAACCGGACATTGTGGTGACCGCGAAGTCGCTCGGCGGAGGCCTGCCGCTCGCGGCAATCACCGGTCGCGCGGAGGTTATGGACGCGCCGGGCCCGGGCGGACTGGGCGGCACGTTTGCCGGCAATCCGCTGTCTTGTGCGGCTGCCCTGGCTGTTCTGGATATCTTCGAGCGGGAAAATTTACTGGCCCGTGCGAACGAATTAGGTGACCTGTTCCAGAAGCGGGCGCGGCAGTGGCAAAAGCGCTGGCCAATCGTCGGAGACGTCCGAGGGCTGGGGGGAATGCAGGCGATCGAGTTGGTGCAGTCGTCGGACAAGCGAGAACCCGCCGCCGATGAGACCAAACAGATCACGCAATACTGTTATGAGCATGGCCTGATCACGATTACGGCAGGGTCATATTCGAACGTGGTCCGCGTACTGGTGCCGCTGGTTGTCACCGACGAGCAGATGGACGAGGGCATGGACGTGCTGGAATCGGCTCTACAGATGGTGTATGAAAAGAAGGGCGCAGTCGCCCAGCCGGTTTAGGTTTGTGTGTCTGTGTGGCGCGGGCGCCCTCGCCCGCGAGGCGGTGGCAGGCTTGCACTGAGCGTAGTCGAGGGGATGCCCTCCGGACAGCCGGCCGCAGGCCGGCGCTACGAAAACCGCTACAATATCTTTGATATCTTCACGAGATGAATTTATGACTGTTGCTACTCCAACTCTTACCAAAGTCCCCAACTTTATCAATGGCCAGTGGATCGACTCCAACGCGACCGACTGGTTCGACGTCACCAACCCCGCCACCGGCGAGGTAATCGCCCAGACCCCGCTGGCCGATGCCGCCGAGGCTGCTGCCGCGGTCGAGGCTGCCGCCGCCGCCTTTCCCGAATGGCGGCGAACCCCGGCGGAAGACCGCATCCAGCCGCTCTTCAAGCTGAAGCAGTTGCTCGAAGATCACGTCGACGAACTCAGCCGCATCCTCACTCAGGAGAACGGCAAGACATTCACCGAGGCCAAGGCCGAGTTGCGCCGGGCCATCGAAAACGTCGAGGTCGCTTGCGGCATTCCCATGATGATGCAGGGCTACAACCTGGAAGACGTAGCCCGCGGCATCGACGAAATCATGATCCGGCAACCCCTGGGCGTGGTCGCGGCGATCGTTCCGTTTAATTTTCCGGGGATGATTCCGTTCTGGTTTCTGCCCTACGCCATTGCCACTGGAAATACTTTCGTTCTGAAACCTTCGGAGCGCGTGCCGCTCACCATGCGGCGGGCATTTGAATTAATGGAGCACATCGGGCTACCCAAGGGCGTCGTAAACATGGTCAACGGTGGCAAGACCGTGGTGAACGCACTGCTCGATCATCCCAAGGTTCGGGCCATCAGTTTCGTCGGTTCCACGCCTGTGGCCAGGTATGTGTATGCACGGGCGGGTGAGAACGGGAAGCGGGCACAGTGCCAGGGCGGGGCCAAGAACCACGTCATCGTCTTGCCGGACGCCGACATGAAGATGACCACGCAGATCATCGGCGACAGCGCCTTTGGCTGTGCCGGACAGCGCTGCCTGGCGGTTTCGGTGGCAGTGACGGTTGGGGAAGCGCAAAAGACTTTCCGCGACTCGATTGCCGAGGCGGCTGCGTCGCTGCGTGTAGGCAATGGCCTCGACGAGGGCGTACAGATGGGCCCGGTGATCACGCCGCAGAGCAAGGCCCGGGTCGAGTCGCTGATTGCCACTGGCGAGAAGCAAGGAGCGAAGATTCTGCTCGACGGCCGCAACGCGCGCGTTCCCAAACACGAAGCGGGAAACTTCGTAAAGCCAACCATTCTTGACGGTGTCCCCTCAACCAGCGAGCTGACTGAAACCGAAATCTTTGGGCCGGTGCTGAGCCTGGTGCATGCGAACGACATGGATGAAGCTATTGCCTTCCTTGAGCGTAGTCCGTATGGCAATCAGGCATCGCTGTTCACCTCGAGCGGCTCGTCCGCGCGCCGTTTCCGCTATGAGGCGCCGGCAGGCAACATCGGTATCAACATCGGCGTAGCTGCGCCCATGGCTTACTTTCCCTTTAGCGGCTGGAAAGACAGCTTCTTCGGCATAATGCACGCGCAGGGGCGCGACGCCATCGAGTTCTATACGGAGAAGAAAATCGTAGTTGAGCGCTGGGCGAAGGAACACTCGCGGAAATTCTGAGAGCGGCAATGACCACGTAGGGGCGGAGCCTGTCCTGAGCGAAGTCGAAGGATGTCCCACCCGCCCAGCCGAGCGAAGCTCGGCAGACCCTGGCGAGCTTCGCTCGCCTGCCCAGACGGGGACGTCTGGGCCTACGTGAGCTGTGAAGATTGAGGCACTCATGTCGGACACCATCCAGAAATATAAAGACTACGTGATGACGGGCTTCATGAAGTCGGTCGTGCCCATCGTGATCGACAAAGCCAGTGGCGCTACAGTCACCGATGTCAATGGCCGCGAGTATCTCGATTGCTTTGCCGGCATCTCCGTCGTGAATGCCGGTCACTGCAACCCGCAGGTCATCGCCGCGGCCAAGAAGCAGATGGAGAAGCTTGTCCACTGCTCGTCCTACATTTATCACGTACAGCCTGTGGCCGACCTGGCTGAGAAGATTGCCCACATCGCTCCCCGCGGACTGACCAAGACATTCTTCGGCAATAGCGGCGCCGAAGCCATCGAAGGCGCCATGAAGCTGGCCCGGCTCTACACCGGCAAGCACGAATTCATCGCGCTCCACGCCAGTTTTCACGGACGCAGTTGGGGCGCGCTCAGCGTCACCGGCAACATGGGACGCAAGAAGCGCGGCGGTCCTTACGCGCCCGGCGTCACCTTTGCACCCGCTCCCTACGCCTATCGCTCGCAATGGCCGAACGATCCCGAAAAGTGCGGACGGGAGTGCGCCCAAGCGATCGAAGACGTCATCCGCTTTACTACTTCCGGCGACGTGGCCGCATTCATCGCGGAGCCGGTCATGGGCGAAGGCGGGATCATCGTCCCGCCGGGCAATTACTTCAAGGAAGTGAAGAAAGTTCTCGACCGGCACGGCATCCTCTTTATCGCCGATGAAGTCCAGTCCGGCTTTGCCCGCACCGGCAGGATGTTCGCCATCGAACACTACGGGGTCGAGCCTGACATTCTGGTGACCGCGAAAGGCATTGCCGACGGTTTCCCCCTGAGCGCATTTACCACACGGCCTGAAGTCGCCGACTCGTTCAAGCCGGGCGATCATCTCTCTACATTTGGCGGCAACCCAGTCTCCTGCGCCGCGGCCCTTGCCAACATCCAGTTCATGGAGAACGAGAATCTCGCGGCCCGCGCCGTCGAAACCGGCAACTACGCCATGGCGAAACTGCGTGAGCTGGGAAAGCACAATCCGCTAATCGGCGAAGTTCGCGGCTTGGG
The DNA here is from genome assembly GCA_041498365.1 of Terriglobia bacterium. GTDB lineage: Bacteria > Acidobacteriota > Terriglobia > Terriglobales > Acidobacteriaceae > JAIQFF01. The sequence goes on from JBGQIG010000010.1 coordinate 14,078, forward strand.
GCTGATGATCGGCGTCGAGCTGGTCAAAGATGACAAGCTCACTCCTGCGACCTCTGAAGCTGAAGCCATTCGCGACGGATTGCTGCGCCAAGGCGTGCTGGTGGGCGTGGGCGGTGTGTATGGCAACGTGATCCGCTTCCAGCCGCCGCTGATCATCACGCGGCCACAAATCGATCGAGCGATCGAAGCCTTCGCCGCAGTTTTGCAGGAAGTCGCCCAGCCAGCGCACGTGTAGTCCTCGAGTCTGCAATTCCGCAGCTGCTAGCTATGACCTCGAGGAACGTCGGGAAGGGTACGGCTTCAGCCGTGCCATCTGAGACGTCGAATCTGGCGGCTTCAGCCGCTGAGGGCTTCTTCTTCTCGGCGCCAGCACGGAAGCACGGAGCATGCGGGCACGGTTGAACAAGCTGCGGCAAGACGATGAACGGGATGAAACAGCCAACCGCAGCGGCTAAAGCCGGTTCTAAATTGGCGACGTACGGCACGACTGGAAGTCGTGCTCTTCCCAAATGCCCAGCGGGATTGGCGTTTTTCAGGAGTGGTGACCGTCCCCTCATGAAATAGGTCCGGCCACGGGATCCCTCGGATTACCTTGGTCATCTTTCCGCGGCTATCTCCTCACGAGACAATGGGCTCCAAGAAGTGGAATAGTTGTGGACCACATTGTCAAAACCTGCGGTCGCAAGCCGGGGCGAACGTCCGCCCTGGCCGCTTGCTTTGTCCTCTTCTTAATTCCCACCTTGCTGACGGCGCAGGAGCCTGACCAAGTGTCTGCTATGGAGCGACCCGTCCCCATCCTCACCGGGAACGCGGGCTACTTCACCAATGTAACCGGCGGCGAAGCCGAACTCGTTCCCTCCATCACTCCGGTGCTTCTGCTGCCCCTGGGAGAGCACTGGCTGGTCGAATCCCGAGCCGAGTTCGAAGGCGAGTTCGAGCGGCCCGAGGGCGGTGGTTCTTACGGCGGGAAGGTGGGGCAGGAAATCGACTATCTGCAATTGGATTACATCGCCAACAAGTACGTGACGGTTACAGCAGGAAGGTTCCTGACCCCGTTCGGCATCTACAACGAGCGTCTTTATCCCATCTGGATCCGAAGCCTGCAACCGACGCCGCTGATCTTCCCTCTGGGAACGGGCTCGAGCGACGGCGCGATGCTGCGTGGCGGATTTTCTCTCAACCCGCAAGTAAATCTGAATTACGCGACCTATTTTTCCACGCTGAGTACAGTGAACAAGTTTGAGTCTGATCGCACCGCTGGAGGCCGCCTGGGATTTTTCCTTCCCGGTCCGCGGATCGAGGCCGGCGTCTCCTGGCAGAAAGAATTACAGGAGGAGCGGCCAAATGCCTTCGGATTTCATTTCGCCTGGCAGCCGATGGCGGTTCCACTGAATCTGCGCTCCGAGTACGCCCGTTCCCACGACGGCAGCGGATACTGGATCGAGGCTGCCTACCGCCTCAGCCAGGTGCCATTCTGGCAGAAAGCGCTGCGCCGCGCCGAGATTGTAGGCCGGGCGCAGCAATTTTTTGCCGGGCAGATTGAAGAGGAGGAAGCAGAAGAGTACGGCTTGCCGGATGTGAACACGCGGCAGGGAGACTTCGGGCTGAATTACTACCTTCGGGACGGACTCAAGGCGTCGGCCAGTTACAGCCGCCGCTTCAATTCCGACTGGAATGTGAATATCTGGACCGTGGGCATCGCCTACCGCTTCGCCTTTCCCTTGGGACGCGTGGGACCGCAATGAAAATACGAATCACGATTCTGACCACAGTATTGGCGCTGGTCTCTCAGGGATACGCGGCCGATCCGCCGCGCAGGAGCGAGAGCGAACGCGCGAGCATCAGCGTGCCGGTGGTGCGCAGCACTGCCGAAGCCGATGCCATGCGCGTGCATGGGGAGCAACGCTTTCGCGCCAACTGCGGCCGCTGCCATGCCGCTCCGCAGAAGTTTCCGCCGCGGATGATGGCGACCATCGTTCGCCACATGCGGGTACGGGCCACCATCACGGACGAGGACATGCGGCTCGTCCTCTTCTACATGACTCAATAGCAGAGGTCAGCAAGTATGACGGGTAGGACCAGGGTGCGCTTGTGCGGAGTGGTGTTGGCGGCCATTGCGGCTTTTGGAGTTCAGCTCACTCAGGCCCAGATTCACGTCATTGAAGTAGTAGCGGACAAAGACAGCCGTTACAAGTCTACGGCTGGAAGCAAACCGGAGATCATCTTGAAGGCCGGCGAGCAAGTCCTGCTTCGGGTTACCGCCCGCAAAGCGAAATCGTGGAACCGGGACGGATCGATCCATGGCTTCACGCTGCTGCGCGCCGGCGACCGGTCAAAAGTGCCCGACTGGAACCTTCTCCTGCGGCCCGGGACCCAGGAGTTCACGCTGACTGCCCCCGCTGAACCTGGCGAGTATGTGGTGGTGTGCACGGTAATCTGCAGCGAAGATCACGAGGGCATGAACATGAGACTGGTGGTAGTGCCGTGAAGGCCACGAGGAATTCATGATGAGCAAGACCGGAGTCCGGGTTGGAACCTGGCTGTTGGTAGCGGTTTTGCTAGCGCACGCCGGCGACGAAAAGACGCGAACCTTTCGCGGGCAGATTGCCGACACCCAGTGCGCTCTTAACATCCACTCCCTGACCCGGTCGCACGCCGAGATGTTGAAATCCAAAAAGATGGGTGGCACCCCGGGCGCCTGCGCGACCTACTGCGTCCGATACCTGGGAGGCGATTTTGTGCTGTCGTCGAAGGATGAGGTCTATCGCCTCGACAATCAGGAGAAGGTAGGTCAATTCGCGGGCCAGAAGGTGAAGATCACAGGCACGATGGAATTAAAAAGCAAGACCATCCACGTGGTCGCGATCGAACCCGCAGAGTAGACTTCTCTTCCGCCCAAACTAGGCCACTGCCTTTTTCCGCGCTTCGGAAATCACATACACGATCAGGATTAGCAGCACCGGCTCAATCGGGTGGCGATAGCGGGGATGGGGGAAAACGGCATAGTACACAGCCGGGAAGCACAGGACCAACCAGAAAAACAGCCAGGCTCCTGGCCGCTGTTTGCCCAGGGCGCGTCCCAACCCCCAGAATGCCAGCACCGAGGAAGCCAGGAACGCCAGGTTTTTCAAGGGAGCCAGAGCCGAGTTGTCTGACGCTCGAGGAGCTCCGCCCCAGTAATAGATAAAGCGCTTTACGCTGAGGTCCACGAAGCGCGGGTAGTCTTCGCGAATGAAGGCAATCGCTTCGCGTTTGCGCTCGGCCACGTAGGCGACCTCACCCAACTGACGATAGCGCTGCATCTGGTAGACGTTCTGCGTGGGATGAAGATATTCCCTCCAGGTGCCGTCCGCCCCGGGCCCATTGCCGATGCGCAGTTCCGCGCCAAAGTTCGAGCGCAGAAACATGAATCCAAACGTCCGATAATTGCGCACCATCCAGGGCACAGTGCAGGCGGCGAATACCAAAGACGCCAGCGCCACTCCGGCCAGCGAAGGCTTGCCGCGCTTCCAGCGCCGGTACCACGCCCACAGTCCGGAAGCCGGCAGGAACCCCATCAGGGAAGTATTTGTAAGCCCTGCGATACCCCAGAGCAGTCCGAACTCGAGCCACGGCTTGAGCCCGTCTCGTTCTTCCAGTTCGAGCGTCAGCCAGAAAACAAGCGCGAGCAGCAGCGCCGCCAGACTCGTCTCCCACACCCAGCGCGTGCACCAATACATGACGAACGGCAGCAGCGCCCACAGCCAGGCTGACCAGACCGCCACTTTCTCGCTGAAGCATCGCTTGGCAATCAGAAAAATGGGAATACAGGTGAGTGCGGAGAAAAAACTGTTGAGGCTCAACACAACCAGCGCCGAGGCCTGGGTGTAAATTCCGAAGAGCTTGAAAACTCCGGCAATGAGAAATGGATAGAGCGGCGGCTCCCATGCCGTGGGCCCTGTGATCTCGTTAAACGGGTTGCTGAAACCCTGGCCCTGCGCGAGCGCGCGCCCAATCCGGCCCATTTCCCAGCCAAAACTGAAGTTATCGTCAACCGTCTTGAATTTGTAGGTATGGGCGACAACAATCCAGCCAACACGCAAGGCAAAAGCGACAACCACCATCCAGAAGAGCGATGTGCGAGCTTTGCCCCACCAGCGGCAGTAGGGACCCTGACCAGGGGTTGTGGTAACGGCATCAGCCATGGGTCGACCGGCAGATTTCAAGCAGGTCCATTTTTAGCGGATACACCTGAGACGAGCAACATCTTAGCAGTGTTGGTGTCCATTTTGGAGACAGGACGGATCCTGGGTAGCAGCTCAGTGTGAAGACATCCCTCACCGGCATCATCCTGGAGGACTTCAGCCCTGCGGATCCCCGCGGAGTAGCTGAGAGAAATCTGAGGACGTGCCAACTTATCCAACCCCAGCCATCGGGCATTTCTGTCAGGGATTCACAAGATCGGATTAGACTATCGATACTGACTTGGGATCTGGGGCCTGTGTTTGTCGGGAGAAGGAACTCGTTAAAACGTGCAGCCGCATAAGCCGTTTATATCCTGTTCGCGAAGCACTCTCACGCCTTCGTTACTTCTATGTAGTCCGCTTTCCTCTACGGGTGCAGCTTTTAAGGGGCTGCCAGTGATTCTTTGTAAGAAGTTTCCAGCCAGATCCCTTGTGGGGACGATTCTGCTCTCATTAATTGTCATCTTGGCAATGGGCTGCGGCGGTGGCACCCAAGGTATTTCCCAACCTCCAGTAGATGGTGAGGTAGGGATAAGAATTACCGATAAGCAAGTTATTGAGAGTGATGGAATGTATAACAGCACTCCCAGCGTTATCGAGGCCGGGAATGGAGACTGGCTGCTTACCTATTTGAAGGGCGTCGGCCACGTCAGCAGTAGTGTTGTGATAATGCGTCGCAGCCAAGACCTTGGGAAAACCTGGAGTCCTGAAGTGACGTACTTTGATACGTCCAAACCGGACCCCTCGCTGGCCAAGACTCCTAATGGAGATCTTCTCGTTTCCCTCGTCAAGCAAGATTCTCAGGGCGTCAACGGCGCAGCATACACCCGCTCACAAGATAACGGCTTAACATGGGACCCATTTAAGTTTTTCAGTAATCCGGTTAATGCGACCCTCGCATTTGGGCCGAGTCTTGTGCAGGATGGTTCCACAATGTTCGGTCTGGGGTATGACGCCGATGGTGTAATCCTTTTTGATTCTAAAGACGATGGTTATACCTGGATCAAACTGTCATCCGTCGGACAGCTCAGTGATGCGCGTATAAATGAAACTAGTATTGCCAGGGTTGGACCCAGCAGACTTCTGGCAATTAGTAGAGATTACGCCATCACCAATACGTGGGGCCATTTTTCCGACGATTCAGGGTCAACTTGGGGGAATCAGATCGACTACAGCTCTCAGATCGGAGTTCTTCAGGCCCCACAACTTCTTCAGGTAGGGAAAGCTTTACTTTTGTTTGGCCGTCAATGGGATTATGTAAAGCTTCCGCATGAATTTGTAGTGTTCGCTTCCTACGACGGTGGATTAACTTTCACGGATCGAACTGTGCTGGACACCTATACGGGCCTCCACTCAGACGGCGGTTATTGCTGGCCGTTATTGCGAAGCGACGGGAACGTCTTTGTAGTCTATTATGCGGATTCAAACAATCTTGAGAAGCCCGATATCAAGTCGCTGGTGTTGCACTGGCATAAGACTCAGGGCGATTAAACACACTTTGCAGCGCGCAGAGCGTGGATCTTGTAAACATGCCAGTCCGTGTCCCAATCGAGGAAAAAAAGAACCTTGGAGGATGGGAACTGGATTGCGGGAGCTAGTCGTGGAGAACAACGTTCAGAAGTGAGCTGTGGACTTGCAGCCCGCCGTTGTAGTGAATAAAACCCAATTTTCTGAACCGGTTCATGAAGAAGCTGACCCGTGACCGGGTTGTGCCTATCATCTCTGCGAGGGTCTCCTGACTGATCTTGGGGATTACGGTCTCGGACACG
>JBGQIG010000011.1:0-19002 GCA_041498365.1 Terriglobia bacterium
GGAAAAAGTCTTCACCCCGGACGCGAACGTCGCCGGTGAAGCGGAAGCGTCCGAGGACATCTTGCAGAGCGCTTAGTTTCTTGCCGTCCTCCTTGGATTTCTTATCCACAAGCGCAAGCGCGGTTTTCGCCTCTGTGGCGCTGGTAGAAGCCTGGTTCGCCAGGCGCTGGGCCTCCGTGGCCGATTGCTGGGCCTGCGAGGCTGTAGTCTGCGCCTGCTCGGCGCTGCCCTGCACCTTGCTGGGCCGAGGCATTGGCTTGCTGGGTCGCGTCCAGCAACTGTTGCAGCTGGGACCTTACCTGATCGAGTTGCTGGCGTTGCTCTTCCGCCTGCTTTTGCTGGGCGGCCAGAGCGTCACGAAGCTCCTGCACGTCTTTGGCGCTTACGCGTGCCGAACTAGTGGATTTCTTGGGAGCGGCCTTGGGGCTTGCCCCCGTCTGCGCCGTGGCGCCGCTAATCACCAGAATGAATGCACTGAACCACAAGAACCGTTTCATTGTCTCTCTCTTTCGTTTTTGAGTTTGCGTGCGGTCGAGCAAATTGCAAAAGTATTTCAATGAGCCTCGGGGTCTCTGAGTGATCTGTGCCACCTGTTCTTTCGCCCCGTTGGGGCTCGAATGTTTGCCGGCTTTGGACCCAGGGCTTGCGCCCCGGGCTGCATTCTTGCGCTGCTGCGCAGCTGCAAGCTTGTGGCAAGCAAAGACTCGACAAATCCCACACCCTGCTAGCGTCCCGGTGTCGCAGGCGTAGGAACGGTAAAGCCATAGGTTCGCAACAGATCCTGGATCGCGGAAGTCTTCAGAAACGCCAGGAACTGGCGGGCAACCTCCTTATTTGCTGACGACTTCAGGACCACTGCTACCTGCTCAATGGGGGGATAGTCGTCAGTAGCAATTTCTGCATACCTGCCTTTTTCTTTCAGGGATGGAGCCGAGGCCAGGGAGAGTGCGATGATGCCGATGTCCGCGCTGCCGGAGACGACAAAGGATGCGGTCTGGGAAATGTTCTCTCCCAGCACGAATTTCGCCGAAACCTTGTCGTATATATTTTCGTGGCGCAGGGCCGCAACGGCAGCGCGTCCGTATGGCGCGTGCTCGGGATTGGCGATCGCAATCTTGCGAATACCGGGATCAAGCAGGACTTGCAGTCCCTGATTCAGGTCGAGTTTCGACTCTTTGGGCGCCCAGAGCACGATTTTTCCCGTCGCGTATGGATAGAAAGTGCCGGGTTCGGCTAGGCCGGCAGCTTCGAGTCGTTTGGGGTAGTCGATGTCGGCGGAGAAATATACGTCGAATGGGGCGCCATTCTGGATTTGGGCAAAAAAGTTTCCCGAAGACCCGAAAATTAGCTTTACATGCTTGCCGGTGTCTTTTTCGAAGCGCGCGGCTACGTCCTGAAATGCGAATTGCAGATCGGCGGCGGCAGCGACCGTGATCTCCTGCGCTGGACACAGCCGGGCAGTGAATAACAGTACAAAAACAGCGATGCACAAATTGCGAGCTCTCATCTCATGCTCCCTGTATGGAAATGTTGTGAGTTGAACCGCTAGCCAGCTAGTTGTTGAGACAACAGCCTGTGGAAGGCTCTGGCAGGGATCGAGAGCGGCGGGGGGCTGCGCATAAGCAGGCCCGCCGTGAGCCCATGTCTAATCTACTTCGAGACCTCTGGTTTATCGCATCTGGAAATGCGCTGTCAAGAGCGCGTTCTGAGACAGACGCACACGAACGCCACGTTCGCGGAACGGAAATCCCGGGCTTGAGAATCGGAAGCAAGATCTGGTTTGTTCCTCGGATGCCGATTGTGGATCTTCTTATATCTCTAGTATGTCTATCATATAACTTGTAATAAATACCACAAAAAAATCCTACTCTTCCTTGCCCCGGCGGAGGTTGGCGTGAACTACCATCGGCAGAACTCTTGGATCTTGACTCTTCTTCTTGTTCTTGCGCGAGCCCGTGCGGGACTTCGCGGACTCCGGCCCTGCGATATCGGCCAGGGTGGTGTGCTCCAGGATCTTGGCCGCCGCATTGCGGACTTCAAGAAACACCTGATAGAGGGCGCGATGCTCGATGTCGTGGTGAATCAGGCTGCGGAGTTGCTCGGCATCGCCGAAAGGGGCCAAGGGGCCATCGATCAGTCGAATGATCTCGCTGAGATGGATTTCCGTGGGCGGACGGCGTAACTGGTATCCGCCCTTGGCGCCGCGCACGCTTTCCACGATGCGGGCATTTTTCAGTTCCAGCAGAATCAGTTCCAGGAACTTTTCGGGAAGAACTTCTTCGTAGGCAATGTCGCGGATGCGGATGGCCCCCTGATTGTAGTGGCGGGCCAGCATCATCATGGCCTGCAGCGCATAGAGGCCCTTCTGGGAGATTTTCATGGGCAGATCATAGTGCCATAAAACCCTATGGTGTTAATAGAGATTATTGGCTTGGGGCGATCAGGTCTTGCCATCCACAGCTTTGGTTTAGCCCACGCGCAGGACCTGGACCGTAATATTGTCCGGGCCACCACGTTGTTTTGCGGTTTCCACCAGCGTGCGACAGATGTCGTCGGGACTTTTCTCCGCTATAGCGTCTTGAATCTCCTGGTCGGTCAGCAGGCCCCACAGGCCATCGGTGCAGAGCACCAACACATTTCCTGATTGCAGGGAGACCGGCTGTTCGGGAGCATCGGGAATGACGTTGTTGCCTGCTCCCAGGGCCGCCGTCAGGATATGCCTTTGGGGATGAGATTCGGCTTCCTCGGCGCGGATGATGCCGCTTTCGACTAACCGGCCCACGTAGGAATGATCGTGGGTGAGGCGCGAAACCAAAGAATCGCGTACCAGGTACAAGCGGCTGTCTCCCACGTGCGCGTAATAGAGCAGATGGTCGAGCAGGGCGATCGCGGTGCAAGTCGTCCCCATACCCTGCAGGTCGGGATTCTTGTCTGCGTATTCCTGGATGCGATGATGTGCGGTCTGAAAGCCCTCCAGGAGCCAGGATCGGGGGTCGCCGCCGATCCCGTTGGCATACACTTCCTCGATCGCCTCGACGGCGATGCGGCTGGCTTCCTGGCCGCCTTCATATCCGCCCATGCCGTCCGCCACGATGGCCAGCCGGCCCTTGAGGGCGAATTGCTCGTCGCTGGGCGACTCCCAGTAGGAATAGCGGTCTTCGTTGTTTTCTCGCTGGCAGCCGACATCACTGAGACTCGCCAGCTCAACTCCCGGCCGAACTCTCATTCCACCCCTTTGCAAATAGAAATACCCGAGCGGACTTTGGATTATACCGGACCGAGCCCGACTAGATAGCGAAGGTTGGTACCACGTTCTGGTAATGGAACGCAGATGGTTGGTAAAACCACTTTACAAATTCTGCTAATGATATCGCGTTCCAGCCGGAAGCGCGAAAACGGTGCTGTGCGGGTAGTGGCTCAATTTGAAAATTTCCATCCCTCAGGAAAGGCGTCATGCTGAGCTTGCGAAGCATCTGGCGTGGAGCGGATATGCACCTTGGCTGCAACGGTAGCGATGTGCGCAAGATCCTTCGGGACTGAAGCGCCTCAGGATGACTCCATCCCGGGATTTGTTTCAAACTAGGCCCCTACTGCTGTGCGGCCTGGATTATGCATATGAAGCGGCGCTGTCCTACAATGTCTTCCGCGACAGGGATTTTGCTTTTACACTGGCTGCGAATCGACGGGCGAAAAGCACATGGCAACCACGGCATCGGTGAATCGGCAAGAGCAACACGAGCAGGTTGGCAGGGTGGCCGGTCCGTGCGTAGTCGTACTTTTCGGCGCGTCGGGCGACCTGACCAAACGAAAGCTGGTTCCGGCGCTTTATAACCTGGTCAAGGCGAAGCTGCTTCCGAAGAACCTTGCCATAGTGGGAGTGGCTTACGACGACTTGAGTCAGGAACAATTTCGCAACCAGGTAACCGGTTTCCTCGAAAGCGAAGATCACGGCACGGAAGCCTGGGAGTGGTTCACGCAGCGGCTCTACTATCAACGCGGCGACTTTGCCGATCCGGTTACATACTCAACTCTGTCAACCCGGCTCACTGAGGTGGATCGGGAGCACCAGACGGAAGCGAACTATCTCTTCTATCTGGCCACGGCGCCCAAGTACTTTGCGCAAATTGTCCAGCAACTGGGCAAGTCCGGCCTTTCGGACCAGGGGAATGGGCACTGGCGGCGGGTGGTCATCGAAAAGCCCTTCGGGCACGACCTCGACTCTGCCAAGACGCTCAATCGTGATATCAAAGCGGTGCTGGCGGAAAACCAGATTTATCGCATCGATCACTACCTGGGCAAAGAGACGGTGCAAAACATCATGGTGTTTCGCTTCGACAATGCCATCTTTGAGCCCATCTGGAACCGCCGTTATATCGATCACATTCAGATCACGAACGCCGAGACTGTCGGAGTAGAGCAACGAGGCGGATATTTCGACACCGCGGGCACGCTGCGCGACATGGTTCCCAACCACATTATGCAACTGCTCAGCCTGACTGCCATGGAGCCGCCGGTATCTTTTCATGCGGATGCCGTGCGCAACGAACAAGCGAAGATTCTCCGGGCGGTCCAGCCGCTGGACTCGGAAGATGTGCTCGTTTCCAGCGTGCGCGGACAGTACGGCGAAGGGGTGATCGGGAACGAAAGAGTAAGCGCCTATCGGTCCGAACCAGGGGTGGCTGCGGAATCAAAGACCGAGACTTTCCTGGCCCTGAAGCTGAACATCGACAATTGGCGATGGGCAGGCGTGCCTTTCTATGTTCGCACCGGCAAGCGCCTGGCTCGGCGTCACACGGAGATCACTATTCAGTTCAAGCGAACTCCGTTCGAGATTTTCCGCAATGCCCCGGTTCACAACCACACCAATCAGCTGGTCATGCAGATACAACCGGTGGAAGGTATCTCTCTCAGTTTCGGCGCCAAGGTCCCGGGTCCGGTGTTGCGAGTAGGATCGGTGGACATGAGTTTTGAGTATTCCAAGTACTTCGGGGCGGACGCGTACACGGGCTACGAAGTCTTGCTCTATGAATGCATGATTGGAGACGCGACTCTTTTCCAACGCGCAGACATGGTGGAAGCCGGCTGGAGCATAGTGGACCCGGTCCTGGATGTGTGGCAGGCTCTGCCACCGCGCAGATTTCCCAACTACCCGTCAGGCACATGGGGACCGGCAGAATCTGACGAATTGCTGGCCCGCGACGGCCGTCAGTGGAGGAAAATCGAATCATGATTCTCGCAGGCGACATCGGTGGAACTCGCACTCGACTGGCCGCTTTCGAAACTGAAGGCAGCAAACTGAAACGCGTGGTCGACAAGACTTATGCCAGCCAGGAGCACAACGGCCTGGCGGAGATTATCGGCGATTTTGTCAAGACCGAAGGGATTCCGGTGCACAGCGCGTGTTTTGGCGTGGCCGGGCCGGTGCGCGGCGGCCGGAGCAAGATTTCAAATCTTCCCTGGACCATTGATGCGCGCGAACTGGCCCAGCAACTCAAGCTTGCTTCAGTGGGGCTGATCAACGATCTCGAGGCCTACGCCTACGGGGTCGACGCGCTCGAATCCAAAGACCTGGTCACCCTCAGGCCCGGCGCGGAAGATGCGGAAGGAAATCGGGCGGTCATCTCGGCGCGGACCGGCCTGGGCGTGGCGGGACTTTATTGGGATGGGTTCCGGCATCATCCGTTTGCCTGCGAAGGCGGGCACACCGATTTCGCGCCCCGGAACGATCTGGAAATTGAGCTGTTTCGATATATTCTGAAAAAGTATGGGCACGTAAGTAGTGAGCGCGTTCTTTCCGGGCCGGGAATCAAGAACATCTACGATTTCCTTCGCGACACCAAGAGAGCTGAGGAACCCGCGTGGCTGAAAGAGCAGATGGATAAAGCGTCTGATGCTCCTGCGCTGATATCGAAAATAGCTCAGGAAAACAAAGCTCCTATCTGCGGGCAAACATTCTCTGTTTTTGTGAGCCTGTATGGGGCCAAGACGGGGGACTGTGCATTGACGTTCATGTCCACGGGCGGCATTTTCGTTTGCGGCATTATTGCCGCGCGAAATCTGACCCGGATGCAGGATCCCGTCTTCATGGAATCGTTTCTAAGCAAGGGGCGCATGCGGGGATTGCTGGAGGATATGCCGGTCAAGATTGTGCTGAATGACGATTGCGGCATCATGGGGGCGGCGCGGTATACGCTGATTCAGAAAGCGTTTGGTAAGGCGAACCGGGAGTCGGCTTGAGGTCCGTCGCTCTTGGGCGATCGAGGGAGAAAGCTTTTAACCGCAAAGGTCGCTAAGGGTGCGCCAAGGACGCAAAGAACTTCGAATATGGCTTTGACGTTTTGGGACTCCTAGGCGGAATCCTGAAGAAGTTGAGTTATACCGTCCAGGGGAATCCTGACCCAGGACGGACGGTTGTTTAGCTCGTAGCCCAGTTCGTAGACGGCTTTATCCAACAGGTACACATCCAGTAGTTGCGTCAACTCTTCCCTGCTCCTGGGAATAAACGGCGCGTCCCTCGCCACTTCGAGATACGTCCTTAGAAAAGCGGCTGACACCCAGGTTTGCCAGTAATGGGCCCAGGTTCCCAAGGCCTGCGGTCTATCAGCACGCGTTGCCGCAACATCTGGCTGCTGTAGGAGCGGCGTATAAGCGGCGTAGTGAAACGAGCGCAGCATTCCGGCAACGTCCTGGAGCGGCGAGCGTTTCTTGCGCCGCTCTTCCAGGGAACGCGCGGGCTCACCTTCAAAATCAATAATGACAAAGTCGCTGCCGGTGTAGAGGACCTGGCCGAGATGATAGTCACCGTGTATGCGAGTGATGACCGCTGAAATTGCGCTCTCGTTCAGAAGTTGAAAGCGCTGACGAGCTTTGTCCTCAAGGTGGAGCACCTTCTCCGCTTCCAGGCGGATGTGGTCAGGCATTCCATCCTTACGGCGGCGAAGCAGGTCGAAGTTGGAGGCCAGGATATCCAAGGCTGAGTTCACGAGAGCCTGCCGATCCGCTCGGGAAAAGGGCTGAGGTGTGAAATTGGGGTCGTCAGAGGCAGACGCCAGGGCGAGGTGAAGCTCGGCTGTCCTGCGGCCCAGTAGCGCAGCCGAATCCAGATAGGAGCCGATTCGTCGTCTCGCCTGGTCCGGAATCGCCTGGTCCGACAAGGCAAGAATCGGCAGGCGCAGAATTTCGCTGGCTGGCAGACTGCCCATTAGTGGCTCTTGCCTGTAATATTCCGCAAGGGCTTTTAGGGTGAACTCCCAGGCATCGCCTTGATTTTCGACGTAACCCTGGAGCACGCCCAGTGAGGTTCGCGCCCCCGTGTCGCTCAAATATTCGAGATAACCCGCTACCGGAGGCACGTTGCGGAAAGAAGACTTTTCGGTGAGGAAGGAACCAATCTCCAAATCGGGGCTCTGTCCTTCTTCCACACGGCGAAATATCTTGAGCATCAGGCGCTTGTCGTAGGACACCGAGCTATTGCTCTGTTCTGCTTTCATCAGGGATGGCGTAAGCGGGCCTTCTGCCGGTTGCCACAAGGAACGCAGCGCGTTCGTGGAAACTGCCCGGAGCTCTCCCTGGGCTCCGCGAAACGATAGACCTTGGGCGATGGCGTCCAGAAGGCATGTGAGAAACTGCTCATCCGCCACGGCATCCTTGAGCACGATCTCTTCATGGAGGCCTGCAGGCTGCAACCGCAGCACGGCTGGTGCATCGTTTTTGTCCGGCAGTCCGCCCGACAAATGGATCAGAGGAATGGCATAAGTCTCTGCGGGCCCGCTGGCATATTTGACCTTGGCAAGAATGAAATAGGAACGGAGGCTGTTTGGGCAAAAGGGTACGACGTCCGAGACTTCGACCGTCTGAAGCACACGGGCCTTGCCCCCAAACCAACGCCGGTTCATGAGAAATTCCGGCAGGATTCGGGGAAGGCCGTTGTGTAAGGCAACGAGGAAGGAGTTTTCGGGAATTAACCTGGTTGCCATTGCAGATTGCGAGGTCGGAGCGATGCCTTTCATGTACCTTGGCGGTTGAAAGCGAAGAGTCTGTGTACGAACCGCTCTTTCGCCCCTCTGGGGCTCGGTGATTTGCCATCTTTTGTAACCCACGGCTTGCGCCGTGGGCTACGTTCTTGCGCCGCTTCGCGGCTCAGAGTGGGCGGCTTGTGCACCTTGGTTCACAAAGCCGAGTTCGCACACGGCCTCTGAACCGCTTCTCCCCTTAAAGGGGAGAAAGCTCGTCTTCTCTTTCCTTGGGTTTCTTTTCGGGCGCGAATCGTGCTTCCAGGAATCTCTGCGCCAGGTGTTGTCCACCCAGACCAAAGGCAATGGCCATGCCCAGCATCACTGCTCCCATCACCATGGCAAAGGCCAGGAGCATGGTCGAGTCGGCGAGGCCAAGCTCCTCGAAGACAGTCGACGCCGTGAAGACGGTAATCAAAACCCGGACTGCGGAGCTTAACAGTCGGGGCGAAGGTATGTCGGTGTTCACGGCCCAGAGCAGGGCGGCGCGGGAGAAGAAGCTGGCCGCCAGCAATCCAAAAAACATGAAGATCAGGGCCACGAACATTCTCGGCAGGAAAACGAAAAATCTCGCGACGTATTCCTGCAGGCCCAGGATGCCAAGGGCGCTTATTCCAAGCAACACGAAGCCCAGCCAGGCAATCCAGAAGACGAACCGGCTCACCAGTTCGGTCGAGGAAGGCAGGGCCGCTTTGTTGAGAAGTTGAGAGGCACCGGCATTCTCGGAGAGCTTGTCGAACTTGATGAGCCGCAGAACGCTGCGCAAAATCCATTTCAGGATGTACGCGATCAGCCAGCCCACAAGCACCACGATCAGCATCACCATCAGGCGAGGCAGGAAGCGCGCGAACTCGCGGACGAGTTCCTGCGTGGCCTGAGTCAATTCGCTCACGATCATTTCCCGCATCGTAACCTCACTTCCTTCCGTCCCAGAGTTCCACCAGAGACGGCTTCAGACGTTCGCACGTCAGGCAAAAGGTCTCGACTTTCTGTTCTACTTCCTCCCCCGAGGCATCGCGGTTGTCGACCAGAAAAGTAAATGCCCTTCCGCGATACAGCGGGGCCAGTGCCTGGACAATGTGGTCCCGGCTAATAACAGATTTGTGATACGAAGCGGCAAATTCATAGACGGTCCGTGCCCAGAGTTCATCCTGGTAACGAAAATCGTCCTCCTCCAGAGCGGCGAGTCGTTGCAGCTCGGAAAGTGTGGGCGAAGAAAGAATCGACTTGAGCACGGGTTGCAGTTCGGCGACCCCGGAGCAGAACATTCCGAACAGCCGTTTGCGGTTGATGTGCAGCGGTTCCAGGGTCACTTCCTGCCCTGTGCCCAGCGTGGGGACAGGCTGCGATTCAGTCTGGGCGCTCCACAGAGAAAAATTGGGCTCCAGCGACCAAAAGAGAGCGCCCACGGTCTGCCGCATGGCAGCGACCAGGTCGGCTGCCCGTGCATCCACATGAGGTTTGGCGCCCAGGAAGGCCTGCGCCAGACGGAAGCCTCCGGTGATGGCGGAGATGGTCAGGGAGATTTCCGTACCGGTGTGACCCACTTCGTGGGTCCAGATTTCTTGCCCGAGAAAATGACTGCCAAGCTGTCCCGAGAAGGCAAATTCGGAGGCGTATGGCTCCCTGACCCGTTTACCGTAGAAAGCACGAGTCATGGGATAGACCAGGTTGCGCATCAGCAATCCGTCAAACTTGTGCCGACGATAGAGTGGAGTCACAAAATCGAAGTTGCCCTGGTAAACCGGCCGCAGCAGCCGCTCGATCCAGTCGGGCTCGATGGTGGTTGATTCGGGTGAGACCACGGCACAAGCGGAAGCACGCAGGAGGTCGGCTGAAGCCAGGATGGTGCGCAGCGCCGTTCCCGTCGCCGGACCTCCAGAATATTCCGAACTGATGCAGTGCAGGGTGCGCAGGGCGTAAAGATCGGAGGAATGCTGCAGGTCGTTGATCGAAGCCCCTCGGACCAAATCCGGCGTCTGATCTCGCGAGCCGCCATCAGCGTTTACGATGACAGCACGTTCCCTGGGGAAGTATTTCAGCAGTCCGGCACGGATGGTCTGCACCACCTGACCGACGGTGGCCGCATTGTTGTAGGTAGGCACACCTACAAGGATGTCCGCCTCGCCCACGTTGATCAGCTGGCGAAGAAACTCATCCGTCAGAATGCTTTCCTCGGCCAAATCGAGCCTCCGCTAAAATGCCTGGCGATCCCGGGGTTCAGATCCTTCGCAGACGGAACCAGTAGAACTGGTACGGACCCAGAGTCAACAGATAGGGCAACTCTCCAACCCGGGGAAAAATGTTTCGTCCCGCCATTTCGATCAGGATATTGCCCTTGAAGCGGCGCAGATCGAGTTCCACAGCCTGGGCGGAACTGGAAAGATTGTTCACCACCAGGATGGACTCTTTCTCCAGCTGCCGTACGTAGGCCAAAATCCTGTGGTTGGCAGGATAGAGAAACTCGATCGAGCCCCGGCCCAAGACCGGGGTGGACTTGCGCACTTTGATGATGCGCTTCATCCAGGAAAGAAGCGAGTGGTCAAAGCGTTTCTGCGACTGGACATTCACCGCCTGATAGCCGTAAACCGGGTTGAGCATGAGCGGCGAATAAAGGCTTTCCGGATCGGCCGAGGAAAACCCGCCGTTCCAGCCGCCGTCCCACTGCATGGGAGTCCGGACCCCATTGCGATCACCCAGGTAGATGTTGTCGCCCATGCCGATTTCATCGCCGTAATAAATGATGGGCGTGCCGGGCAGCGACATGAGTAATCCGTTCATCAATTCGATGCGCCGGCGGTCATTGTCCAGCAGAGGTGCAAGCCGGCGGCGAATGCCGAGGTTGATACGCATGGATTTGTCGCGGGCATACTGGTCGTACATGTAATCCCGCTCTATGTCGGTGACCATCTCGAGGGTGAGTTCGTCATGGTTGCGCAGAAACAGGCACCACTGGCAGGGGGCCGGAATCTGAGGAGTTTGTTTGAGGATTTCGGAGATGGGCTTGCGATCCTCGAGCTTCAGGCCCATGAACATTCTGGGCATGAGGGGGAAATGAAACGCCATGTGAAACTCATCTCCCTCGCCGAAGTAGGCGCGCAAGTCGGCCGGCCACTGGTTGGCTTCCGCGAGCAACATCTTACCGGGAAAGTGCTGGTCCAGCTTGGCGCGCAGTTCCTTCAGGACGGCATGGGTTTCGGGTAGGTTCTCGCACGACGTGCCCTCGCGTTCGACCAGGTACGGGACCGCGTCCAAGCGAAAACCGTCGACTCCAAGCTCGAGCCAGAACTTCATCACCTTCCACATCTCTTCGCGGACGGCGGGATTGTCGTAGTTGAGATCCGGCTGATGGCTGAAGAAACGGTGCCAGTAGTAGGACTTCGAAACCGGATCCCAGGCCCAGTTGGACAATTCCGTATCCAGGAAAATAATGCGCACGCCCGGATACTTGGTGTCGGTGTCGCTCCAGACATACCAGTCGCGGCGGGGATTGTCGCGCGAACTGCGAGACTCCTGAAACCAGGGATGCTGATCTGATGTGTGGTTCAGCACCATTTCGACGATCACGCGGATTCCGCGCTCGTGCGCGGCCTGGAGAAAGGTCTTGAAGTCTTCGAGGTTGCCGTAGTTGGCGTGTACCGAGGTGTAGTCGGCAATGTCATATCCGTCGTCGCGCAGCGGGGAGGGAAAGAACGGCATCAGCCAGACTGCATTGACGCCCAACTCTTGAAGGTAATCGAGCTTCTGCCCCAGGCCGCGGAAATCGCCGATTCCATCCGCGTTGGTGTCAAAAAAGGTGCGGACGTGGACCTGGTAGACGATTGCATCCTTGTACCAGAGCGCGTCCTGAGACAGTGGCAAGTTTTCTTCTCCTACAATTCGCTGGTCTTCATACAAAATAGTCGATGCCGTTTTCACTCCGCACGCGCCGCCGGATACAAAAGATGTGGGCCGGCAGGCGCTGGGGATTGAGTTCGACGTAATTGCGCGGACCCCGCCAGACATAGCGCGCGTCCGTCAGCAGGTCGTGCATCTGGTACGGCTGGCGCGGATCCAGGTGGAAGTCGTCCAGCGGCAAATCGACAAAGCCGGATTGCGTGCGATATGGGTCCAGGTTCACGAACACGACGATAATGTTCAGGAGATCGTCAGTCATCTTGCTGCAGGCGATGATCTGCTCGTTGTCAAAGGGGTGAAAACGCAGGCTCCAGTCGCTGTGCAGCGCCTCGTTCTCGCGACGTATGCGATTGATTTTTGCGATCAACTGCGACAGGCTCTTGGCTTGGCCCAAATCCCAGTTGCGGACCTGATATTTCTCCGAGTCGAGGTATTCTTCGCTGCCCGGACGTACGGCGCGGTTTTCGCACAGCTCGAAGGCAGGCCCGTAAATTCCGTAATTCGCGCCCAGGGTTGCAGCCAGCGCCAGGCGGATCATGAAAGCGGGCCGGCCGCCTTGCTGGAGAACCTCAGTGAGAATATCCGGCGTATTGGGCCAGAGATTGGGGCGAAAGTACTCGCGGACATCGGTCTGCGTGAGTTCTGTGAAGTATTCCATGAGCTCACGCCTGGTGTTGCGCCAGGCGAAATAGGTGTACGACTGAGTAAACCCCAGCTTAGCTAATTCGTACATCACCTTCGGGCGAGTGAAGGCTTCGGCGAGAAACACGACGTCGGGATGGTGGTTCTTGATGTCGGTGATCATCCACTCCCAGAAGTCAAATGGCTTGGTATGCGGGTTGTCAACGCGGAAGATGCGAACCCCCTGCTCGATCCAGTACAGCACAATGCTTCTTAGTTCTTCCCAGAGTTCCTGGCTATGATCGGTGTCGAAGTCGAGTGGATAGATGTCCTGGTATTTCTTGGGTGGGTTCTCAGCGTACTGGACGGTGCCATCGGGCCGCATGCGGAACCATTCCGGGTGCTCTTTCACGTAAGGATGGTCAGGCGCGCACTGGTAAGCCAGGTCGAGAGCCACTTCCAATCCTAGCTGCTTTGCCCGCGACAACAGCTGTTTGAAATCTTCGAGCGTCCCCAATTGCGAATCTATGGACTTGTGCCCGCCTTCGCGCGCTCCGATCGCCCACGGGCTACCAGGATCGTCCGGCGTGACCCTTTCAACGTTGTTTTTTCCTTTGCGATTCACGCGACCAATGGGATGGATTGGAGGAAGGTAGAGAACGTCAAAGCCCATCTCGGCGACATAGTCCAGGCGTTTCGCGCAGTCCTGCAGAGTTCCGGGCCGATCCGGCTGACTGGAGGAGGAACGAGGAAACATTTCGTACCAAGCGCTGAAGCGGGACTTTTCGCGATCCACCACGACTGCCAGTTCCCTGCCGTATGTGGTTGCCCGGCGACGGTCGGCATTCCGGATCATCACAGCCTGCAATTCGGGGCTGGCTGCTATCTTTACAGCGCCCGGGAGATCGCGCGCCGCCAGCTTTTTCATTTCTTCGGCACTGGTGGCGAGGAAGCCCCTGTCCTTTCGGCCGGCCCGCAGAGCGGTTGCCTCGATCAGGTGCACCCCGACCAAAATGTCGACGGAAATGTCCTGCGCCGCTTCGAACTTTTTGGCGAGATCGCGAGTCCAGGACTGAAATCTGTCGGTCCAGGCTTGCAGAGTGTAGAGGTGGCGACCCTCAACGGTGACACGGAACTCTGTCCGCCAGCGATCGTTCTCCACCGGCTGCAACGGCACTTCTTCCCAAGCGGCCTGGGACGCAGGGCGATGGCGAAGGACGGCGTACAGGACGTCATGGCTGTCGGCGAAGATGTCGGCGGTCACTTCGACCCTCTCGCCAATCGCGCGCTTGATGGGAAAACGGCCGCAATCGACTTCCGGCCGGACATTTTCAATTCTGACTCTCCGGGCAAGGATCGGTTTGATAGTGCCGTTTCCTTCGCCCGTCATTCGTGTTGCCAACCTCCCAGAGTTGAGCTTTTGCGCCATTCCATCAGAGAAAATTGACACCGGATACCTACAGCAAGGGCGCGCCCGGCGGCGGTGAAAAGACAGTGATAATTCAGCCTATTTGGCAAATTTATCACATGCTTGCGTACCAAGGCACAACCGTCGCCTGGACGTGATGACTCAGATGAGATACCTCGAGGCCAGCTGGTCCCCGATTTTGGACCCCCGTTTTGTCTTCGGACCGAGGATGGAAAGTAGCGCCGGCATCCTGCCGGCTGTCCCGAGGGCGTCTCGCCCTCGGCGCGGTGGGCGGGACGCCCGCCGGACAGCCGCCGGGACGGCGGCGCTACTCGGTCGTAGTCAAATAGATGGCAGCTTCGAATCCAGCTAGCAGCACCTGGAAATTCGAGCCCGCAGTCAGGGTTTCAACTGGCCGCGGCCCCGGACTGCCGCCGTAGGACGCGTCCCCTGTCCAGAAAGCCAGGTGCCAGCCTTTAGGCTCCGCCGCAATCGGGATGCTCTGCGCATTTCTGGAGAAATTACAGACGAGCAGAACGGCTGTGCCCGATGGGTCGGTTCTCTTCATCACAAAGCACTTTGACTTCTCGTCAAATCGGATTTCGACCAGATCTTTGCGGCAGTTTCCGAGACTGGGGTGTTGTTTGCGGAGCGACATCAGATCTCGATAGAGACACAGGATTTCTGCGTGGGGAGAGGTCACGGGTTTGGACCAGTCGAGCTTGCAGCGCTCAAGAGTGCTCTGCGCCTGGGGATCGGCAAAATCGCTTTCGGAGTAATGCTTTCCCAATTCCTTCTTGCGTCCCTCGCGCACGGCGGCAGCCAGATTCGGATCTTCGAAACTGGTGAAGAAGAGAAACGGCGCGGTCTCGCCATATTCCTCGCCCATGAATACGAGCGGCAAGAAAGGCGAGCACAGCGTGAGAACCGCTGCTAGCTTCTGCTGTGCAGGAGAAACCAGGCTTGAGAGCCGTTTACCTCTGCTGGTATTGGCGACCTGGTCATGATTCTGAATGAAAGCGACGAACTGCTCACCGGGCCGGTCTTTTGATGAGCTGCCATAGTGGCGTCTCCGATATCTCGAGTACTTCCAGTCATGGACGAATCCCACGCGGATGGATTTAGCCAGATCAGAGAGCGATCCGAAATCCATCAGGAAGCCTTCCTGTTCGCCGGTGAGCAGCGCATAGAGGGCATGATGGAAGTCGTCGTGCCACTGCGCGTCGAGAGCGTAGCCTCCCACGGCGCGGGGATTAATGATGCGGACGTCTTCGAGATCACTTTCCGCGATTATCCAGGCCTGGCGCTTCAGCCGCTGCGCCTGACGCTGAAACGCTTCTGACAATTCATCGAGGATGTGGCGAGCGCCGAAGTCGTAGATGCCATGGATGGCGTCCAGGCGAAGAGCGTCCACATGATATTCGGTGAGCCAGTACAGCGCGTTGTCGATCACGAAGCGGCGGACGCCATCGCTCTCGGGCCCGTCAAAGTTGATCGCCTTTCCCCAGGGCGTGTGATGGGCGTCGGTGAAGCAGGGAGCAAACTCGGGAAGATAGTTGCCTTCCGGACCAAGATGGTTGTAGACCACGTCCAGCACGACGGCGAGTCCGTGGTGATGGCAGGCGTCCACAAGTTTCTTCAAGCCAGTGGGGCCACCGTAGGAAGACTGCGGAGAGTAAAGGCTGGCGCCGTCGTATCCCCAGTTGCGATTGCCGGGCACTTCCGCGACCGGCATGATTTCAATCGCTGTAATGCCGAGATCGCGAAGATACGGCAGGCGCGGAATAATGCTTTCAAACGTTCCCTCACGCGTGAAGGTACCGGTATGGAGCTCATAAATTATGAAGTCCTTGAGCGGAACGCCCGACCATCCTTGGTCTGACCAGCCGAACGACTTGGGATTAGCGATGCGGGAAGGTCCGTGTACACCCTGCGGCTGCCAGCGTGAAACAGGGTCGGGGTGTTCCCGCTCTCCCTCCAGAACGTAGAAATAGTCCATTCCCTCGCTCAGGTGGGGCACGGTTGCCACAAACTCCGAATCCGGCGTGCGTGTCATGGGTATGGTCTGGATTTTTGCTCCCAGAATGCGGACTGCCAGGTTAGTGATTTTCGGCGCCCAAACTCTGAACTCCACATTATCGCCATTGCGAACGGATGCACCGAACTGCAGGTCCCAGGTTTGTTCGATTGAGTTATCCAGCATCCGCGGAGCCCTCGACATTTACCAGAAGTGCGATTGGGAGATGAGAAAAGGCCTCGGAAACCGGAAGAACGAGAGCTCCGTTCCGCTTCACTGACGAAACTGTCTGCCCGGTGAACACGTCGCGATACGGGCCCGCGGGAAGGCGCTTGCGGAGGATCACTTCCGCATCACCCCAGATTTGATTTCCTATCGGCGGAGCGGTTTGTCCTCCGAGCTGAGCAAAGAAGCGTCCGGCCAGCACCACGACGATGGTTCGGTGGAATGAGCGTGCAAACGCCACGACGTGTCTGTGCTTTTCTCCCGCCGTGCGCAGGGGCAAATAACTTCCTTTCCCAAACACTGCACGATGCGCGCGGCGGAACCGCAGTGCGCGTCGGGTGACATGAAGTTTCAGGCTGCCGTCCGCTGGCTGCGCGACCAGGCGATCGATGAGAGCGATCGGATTTTCCGACTCGGCGGCCTGAACCTGCGCGAGCAGGGCTTGAAGCCGGTCATAATCTACCGGCCGGCGATTATCCGGGTCCGCGAGGCTGAAGTTCCAGACTTCCGTTCCCTGATAGAAATCCGGCAGGCCGGGAGAGGCGATTTTCAGTAGAGTCTGGGACAGCGAGTTGAAAATTCCCGCGCCCGCGACTGTCGCCTGGAACGGCACTAGTTCGTCCAGGAACGCTTTGCCGGTCGTACAGTTCAGGATGGCATCGAGAAAGCCGTGAAACGCAGCTTCGTATTCACTATTAGGGCTGATCCAGCTGGTGTGAACTTTCGCCTCCCGCAACGCTTTCTCCATGTAAGTGTGAATTCTGCGCACGAACTCCGCGTGCTCTTCCCTATTCATGGGCTTTAGGGGCCAGGCGCCCACCAGGGTTTGATAGAGGAAGTACTCTTCGTTCGCGCTGGGCACGGCTTCACCTGCCACCGCAACCTTCTTGTCCTGATTCAAGCGCTGCCAGGAGCGGATGGCACGGTACCAGTCCGTCGGGATTTCGGAGAGCACGTTGATTCGCGCCCGGACATCTTCGCTGCGCTTGGTGTCATGCGTGGAGCTGGCCAGCATGGCGTTTCGCCACGACGTCCGGCGGGCCGCATTCTTGCCGTGGAAGTTGGCCAGAGAGACTCCAAAATTCTCGGGAGAGCCGCCCACCTCGTTAAGCGAGAGCAAGGGACAATAGCGGTAGAAGGCCGTATCCTCGAGACCCTTCGCCATCACCGGAGCGGTCAGCTGTTGAAAGCGCATGACGAACAGGCGCCGCTCCGCGCGCTCGGCATCGCCGATGCTGTCCGGATCGTTGAGCATGAGCAAACTCTGGATAAAGTTGAAGACGGACTCGCTGATGGCCGGATTACGGCGTTTCGCAGCCTGGATGGCATTCCTAATGTAGCGTTCGTCCTGTTCGTCGGGACGCTGAGTATCGGTGCGGATATAGGTTCGGTACACCGGGAAACAAGCGATGACCTCGCGGAGCGCATCCCGCAGACTTTCCAGGGTAAAGTCACGCGACCGGCGGTGCTGCTCGGAAATCCGGTCGAGGCGCCGGGAGAGCACGTTCAGTTCGCTGGACATGGATACCTGCATGACCAACCGCTTACTTTCATAGATCAGGTCGGAGTAAGTTTGCGACCATCCGGTGAATTGCCGGTATAGGCGATGGAAGACGCGCCGCCTGGAACCATCCACAAAGAGTCCGTTGAGAAGGTTCAGAAAGCCATAGCCGGTGGTTCCCTCGATCGCCCAGCCGGGCCGCAGCTCTTCCTTTCCTACCAGAATCTTTTCCGCGGCCACGTACAGGCGACGGCGAACGCCGCGGTCGGAGCCGTCCCCTAAATCTTCCCCCGGAAGCGGAGCCTGTACCTGAAGATCCTGGAAATACTTGAGCGGGTCGAACAGTCCGTCGGGGTGGTCAATGCGAATTCCCGACACCAGCGCCTTTTGCACCAGAGCGAACGGGATGCGGTGAACGGTGGAGAATACATCCGGATTTTCTACCCGAATTGCCGCCAGGTCATTGATGTCGAAAAATCGTCGATAGTTGATTTCATCGGACGCAACCCGCCAAAAGCTCAGTCTGTAGGCCTGATCGTCCAGGAGCTTTTCCAGCTGGTCGAAGCTGTGCGAGTCTCCTTTGCGGCCGTTAATGCCGGCTAGGACTTCGTTCAGAATGGTGCGTGTGACTTCGCTGCCCTCGACCAGAGCGGCCAGCCGGCGCTTGATAATTTCTTTTTCCCGCTGGCGCTCGCGCACCTTGGCCAAGTCAGTTTCCACGCTGGGCGCCAAATGGGAGAGAGCGGTGAGGATACTCTCCAGTTCCATCAAGTCATCGTCGGCGGCGATCAGGCGTTCCCTTACCCTCTCGAGGACTTTCCCCAGCACCAGTGTCCAGGAACGAGGCGCGAGGGGATAGTGTGTGCCCAGGGAATCCAGTAGAAAGCCCCCTCCGTCATACACGGCTCGGATCGACTGACTCTCCAGAACGAGGCCAAACTGATCGGGCAGGAACGGCAGCAAGACTTTATTGGCGAGTTCTGACTTAGGCGGGCTCCAATCGATATCGAAGTATCCCGAGTAGTCCGAGCTCGGCCCATTTTCGAGCACATCCCACCACCAATGATTGGAGTCATGGGTGATGCACATGTGGTTGGGGACGACATCCACGACCAACCCCATGTCACGCCGCTTTAGTTGTTCCGCGAATCCGGTAAATTCTTCCTCGGAGCCGATTTCAGGATTGAACCGCGTGTGGTCGGTGACGTCGTAACCGTGCATGCTGCCGGGATGGGCCATCAGGAACGGAGAGGTGTAGCAGTCGGTGATTCCCAAATCATGCAGGTAAGCGACGACCCCGGCGGCCTGGGAAAACGTAAAA
>JBGQIG010000012.1:0-18077 GCA_041498365.1 Terriglobia bacterium
CTGGCATCCACCAGGAAATCCACTCCCACCTTGCCCTTCGCCGCGTTGTTGGCAGCGGACGGCTGCACCCGAGCGGTGAAGGCGACCAGGGTGGAGGGAACCGCATCTCCCAGCGCCGAAGCCACTTCCTGGTCCGGGTTGTAGCCTTTGATTTGAGTAGGATCGATGGCGAAGTAGCCTTGGCGGTTTTGAACATCCACTCCATCGCGCTTCACCTTGACCTTGATCTGCCGGTACTTGCCATCGTACTTCTTGTTCTCCGGATAGTAACCAAGCGTGTAGGCAGCGGCGGTGTCTTCGAAGGCCCGCTCCACTCCGACTTTAATTTCATTCTGGTTGACATAGGCGCGGCCGCCCGTCTCGCGCGCGATTTCTCTCATCGTCTCTTGCGAGTCAGTCCCAGTAGCCAGCGTCAGACCTCGCGCGTCGACGGGATAGACCGCCACCTGCGCACTCGCCAGCCGGGCATTGAGTTCCCGAATGTCCTCGGCGTGGGATTGTCGGAACGTGGCCGCTTGGTTTCCTGCGGCATGCTGGCCCACGCGGCGGGTATCCAGGCTTGGCAGAGTCTCCTCCAGTTCCGTGTCCGTCATGGTGCGGGTTTCGGGGGTCAGGGAAAAAGGCAAACTTCCCGTGATCCAGATAAGATTCTTGCGCCCTGGAAGGCCTCCCAGAATGCGCGCCAGACTATTCAGCGCGGTCAAGCTCAAAGCAGCCCTCCGGTCTTCTTCATAAAAAGCCTGCACTCCCGCGAAGGCCGCAATAGCCGCCTGTGCGCTGGCGATTAAAGCTGTCGCCGCGGTACCTCCGGGATTGCCGACAGCGGCGGGGAGGCTCCCGTCGCTCGAGTGAAACGGAGGCACGCTCGGATCAAGGCTGGTCACGGTCGAACTGGTCGATGGAGAGCCGGAAGCGGCACTGGTCGTCGGCTGGCCGGCGCTGGCAAACTGCTGCGGCTGAGGTTGGTAGCGCTGCAACGCCGCATACAGAATCTGCGGATCGCTGGTAAAGTCCTGCAATACGTTTAGGGAGCCGGTGAGAGTAAAAATCGCCATTCGCTGTCCCGGCTTATATTGCTGCTGAACAAAACTAAGCATCTGCCGGCGGGCGTAGCCCTGATCGGAGAAGGGTGTGTTAACCGCGTCAAGCAACATTACCGTCGTTGGTCCACCCGGAGAACGATATTGGGGCCGGTTCGAGTAGATGCCGGATGGCAATGGCTGCCCAGCCGCGACGTTCTCTCCGGCGATCACGAAAGTGGATATCTTCTGCGCTTTACCATTCTCCTCAACCATAAAGTCTTCCGGATTAAGTCCGGTGATCGCCTTACCTTGCTTGTCCGTAACCACAACGTCGACCAGCACCAGGTGGGTGCTGACGCGTATCGTCGGCGCCGGAACCTGGTTCGAAGAGGGCGATGGCGCTTGAAACCATCCCCCCGCTACGACGCTTGCCAGTGCGAGCAGCGGTAACCACGGCCAACGCGGTCGAGCCAGATGTCTCTTCATAAGACTCCCTCCTCCAAATCCCCCCTCTTTGCGCAGACAAAAGTTAGTACTTTTCTCTAGTCCGCGCAAGTGATTTGCCTCAACCGCCACCCCTCTCTAGAATAGAAGTTTACCCTGTGCGTCCGAGAAAACTTATGATTCATTTTCCTGTCCCTGAGGCACTTACCTTCGACGACGTGTTGCTGCTGCCGGCTCGCTCCGACGTCGTTCCTGCTCTAGCCAACACTCAGACCCAGCTCACGCGCAATATCCGCCTGAACATTCCCATCATAAGCGCCGCCATGGACACGGTCACGGAGTCACACATGGCGATTGCGCTGGCACAGCAGGGCGGCATTGGACTCATCCATCGCAACCTGACTCCGGAACAGCAAGCCAACGAAGTGGACAAGGTGAAGCGTTCGGAGAGCGGCATGATCGTAGATCCGGTCACTATGTCGCCCGATGCCAGGGTTTCAGACGCGCTCGAAATCATGCGCAAATACAAAATTTCCGGCGTGCCCATCACCAAGAACGGAAAACTGGTGGGTATTCTCACCAACCGCGATCTGCGTTTTGAAACCCGCTTCGACATTCCCATCAGCAAGGTGATGACCAAGGAAAATCTCATCACCGTACCCGTGGGCACCACTCTTGAAGACGCGGAGAACATCCTGCATGAACACCGGGTGGAAAAGCTCCTGGTGGTAGATGAGAATTACAATCTCAAGGGGTTGATTACGGTTAAGGACATCCAAAAGAAGTTGAAATATCCCAACGCAGCCAAGGACTCGCAAGGCCGCCTGCGGGTGGGAGCGGCCATTGGCGCCACCGGCGACTTTCTCGAGCGGGCGCAGGAAATGGTGAAGTGCAAGGTGGATCTGCTGGCCATTGACAGCGCTCACGGACACTCCACCCGCGTGCTGGAAGCGATCAAAATAGTGAAGTCGAAGCTGCCGGAGGTGGACCTGATTGCCGGTAACGTGGGGACCTTCGACGGGGCCTGCGAGCTGGCGCGCGCCGGCGCAGACGCCGTCAAAGTCGGGATTGGCCCGGGCTCCATCTGCACCACCCGTGTAGTGACCGGGGCAGGAATGCCGCAGATCACGGCTATCGCGGAGGCATACCGCGCCACGAAAGACGCTAACGTTCCCGTTGTTGCCGATGGCGGCATCAAATACTCCGGCGATATTACGAAGGCTCTGGCAGCCGGCGCTTCCGGGGTGATGATTGGATCGCTATTTGCCGGAACGGATGAGAGTCCGGGCGAGTTGATTCTCTATCAGGGCCGCTCCTTCAAATCCTATCGCGGCATGGGTTCGCTGGGGGCGATGGCCTCGGGTTCGAGCGAGCGCTATTTCCAGAGCACCGAGGGAGATGCTTCGACCGCGATGTCGGGGGGACCTGATGATGCCAATCGATTGGGGAAACTGGTGCCCGAAGGCATCGAGGGGCGTGTCCCCTACCGTGGTTCAGTCGCCATGATCGTGCATCAAATGGTGGGCGGCTTGAAATCGGGCATGGGCTATTGCGGTTGCGCCACCATCCCGGACCTGCTGCAGAAGACGCGTTTTGTGCGCATCAGCGGCGCCGGCCTGCGCGAAAGTCACGTTCACGATGTAATGATCACGCGCGAGGCGCCCAACTATGCAGTGGAGTAGAGGCGGGGAAGTTCGCGCTTGAACCCTGGCCAAAAACATCTGCTGAAAACATGGATTGCGGCGATTCTGTGGCTCGGGCTGATTGTGGGTGAGTCCAGCTACTTTGCTTCCGCCGAAAACACCGGTCGAATTCTCTACCCAGTACTGCATTACCTGTTTGGCGTGGGTCCCGCTCAATTTCCGGTCTGGCACTTCTTCCTGCGGAAGACGGGTCACTTCGTAGGCTATTTCACCCTGAGCTGGCTGCTGTTCCGCGCCTGGCGGGACACATTTCCGTTTCCCGGCATGAGCTGGGCCATCCAGTGGGCAAGAATTTCTTTCTTCATGAGCGCACTGGTCGCCTGCCTGGACGAGTGGCATCAAACCTACCTCTCCACGCGCACCGGAAATCTGCATGACGTTCTGCTGGATAGCACGGCAGCTCTGGTGGCACAGGTGGCGATCTATCTGATCCTGCGATCGCGTCAGCAAAAGGCGGTCTATTCACAGATTCCGACTCGGTAAAGGCTCGGCAATCCCGGGGGCTGACGACCGATGACTGCTCCTAGTACATGGAGTCGTATTTGGTCACGAGCCATTCACCGCCTTTGTTCTCCAGCGTGACCGAGAAGAGTTCCTTGTATGTCCCCTTTTGATCGGGAGCGTTGCGGCGTTTGCCCCGGTAGTGCAGTATGCGCAGTGGGGGCCGGTCCTCCCACTCCGCCAGTTCCCAGGAGATCAGGGGATGCCGGGCTTCAGAGTCGCAGATGAACGCGGCGTACTTCTTGCGATAGTCCTTCGCCCAATCCGAAAGCGCTTCTTTGCAGTTCCCGTCCCGCATGCTGCGGATGAACTTGGCTGCCTCGCGCTCGGAGGTGCGGTCACGCAGAGGGTTCAGCGAGATGGAGTTGGGTATCCCGGACAACGGGTCCCGCCCTTCCGAACGGTCTAATACCGGGCCTTGCCCATTCAGGTGTACGAGGTAGCCGAAAAAGATAATCACCAAAAGAGCGCCGGCTCCAGCAGCGATGCCGATTTGGGTGCGCGAGAACTCCATGGGCCTCACATCAGTCTAACGTGAGGTCAGGCAGGCGCAAGATTACCGCGGATAGGCGCAAGGGGACATGTACGGATGGGGCGGAAGAGAAGAAGAAAAATGGGGCGGGCGAAACGCCCACCCCAGAACCGTTACTCTTTCTTGTCCTTGACCTTGTCTTCGCCTTCGGCGTGGTCGGCGGGATGCTCAACACCTTGCTGGGCCTCGGCTTCTTCCATGGCTCTCTTGGCCTCTTCGGCACGCTTGGAACGGACCGCAGCGCGCTTCTCGCGCTTTTCCTCCTGCAGCTTTTCGCTGCCCAGCAACTCGACGAACGCTTTATCGGCCCCGTCGCCTTTTTGCCACCCGGCGCGAACGATGCGCAGGTAACCACCTTCGCGGTCCCCGAAACGAGGCGCGATAGTGTCGAAAAGCTTGGTCACTGCGGCGCTGGTCGTCAGGTAAGCGATGGCTTGGCGGCGCGCAGACAGATCGCCCCGCTTGCCCAGCGTGATCATCTTTTCGACCAGCGGGCGCAGAGCCTTGGCCTTGGGCACAGTGGTCTCGATACGCTCTTCGAGAATGAGCGAAGTCACCAGGTTCCGGAGCAATGAGCGGCGGTGGCTGGTGTTACGTCCCAGTTTCCATCCTGCTACTTTGTGACGCATGGGAAAACCTCAATTGTCAGTGGCCGGTGATCAGTGGCCAGTGGTCGGTGATCAGTAGCCAATTCTGACCAGTTCTACTCTTCGATTCGGGGCCAGCAACTAATCGCCGGCAGCTAGTGGGGCAGCTGACCACCGACCACTAGCCACCGACCACTGTTCTACAGATCGTTATCCGGACCATACGCCGATGCCGGCAGCACCTGGTTCGAAGTCGGGCCGGGCACGGCGTTGCCATGCTCGTCGATCTTCATCCCCAGGCTCAACCCCATCGAGGAAAGAATTTCCTTGATCTCGTTGAGCGATTTGCGGCCGAAGTTCTTGGTCTTCAGCATTTCGGCTTCCGTCTTCTGTACCAGTTCTCCGATGGTCTGGATGTTCGCGTTCTTCAGGCAGTTGTAGCTGCGCACCGACAGTTCCAATTCTTCGACCGAACGGTTCAGATTCTCGTTCTTGATTTCCGGTTTTCGGTCGTCGGTTGAAGTGGAAGTTTCGATGTCTTCCTCGAAGTTGATGAAGATGTTCATGTGGTCCTTCAGCAGCTTCGCCGCCAGACCGATCGAATCAGCCGGGGTGATGGAGCCGTTGGTCCAGACTTCGAGAGTCAGCTTGTCGTAATCGGTGATCTGCCCCAGACGCGCGGCTTCCACGGTGTAGTTGCACTTGCGCACCGGAGAATGCACGGAGTCGATGGGAATGAAACCAATGCCAAGGTCTTCGTCGAAGTTCTTGTCCGCCGAAACATAACCGCGGCCACGCTTGAGACGCATCTCCATATCGAGCTTGCCACCTTCGCTGACGGTCGCGATGTAAACGTCTTTGTCGAGCACTTCCACGTCGGCATCAGCTTCGATCATGCCGGATGTGACCACACCGGGCTGATCTGCCCGCAGATAGATCGCCTTGGGCGCGTCGCCACTCAGCTTGAAGGGAATCTGCTTCAGGTTGAGGATGATGTCAGTCGCATCCTCGACCACACCGGGGATGGACTGGAATTCGTGCAGCACGCCTTCGATCTTCACAGCAGTTACCGCCGCGCCTTCGATCGAAGAGAGCATCACGCGCCGCAGTGCGTTGCCAATGGTGGTGCCGAAGCCGCGCTCAAAAGGCTGGGCCCAGAAGATGCCGTACTTGTCGGTTAGGGTTGAAGTGTCGACGGCGAGACGCTTGGGTTTTTGAAATCCCTTCCAAAGCATTACGTTGTTCTCCTTCGGCCGTTTGGCTCAGTCCTGACATCCCTGAAGTGGTCCGTGTTCATTTCAGGTCAAGCGTCAGAGACAGGCTGATCTGGCTCGAATTGGTGGACCTTTGAAACCGTCGTCGGTCTTTGGTCGTTGGTCGTTGGCCAACCAACAACGAAACAACCGACGAATCGAATACGACTGTCGTTAGCCTTGGGCCCTTGATCTTGGCCAACGACCAAGGGCCAACGGCCAACGACTATTTGCTGTACAACTCCACAATCAACTGCTCATTCACTGGCAGGTTGATGTCTTCGCGTTTAGGCAAAGCCAGAACCTTGCCTTTGTAATTGTCGCGATCGATCTCCAGCCAGTTGGGCGAATTCTGGTGGCTGGCAAATTCCTTCGCGGGTTCGAGGATGGGCAATTTCTTGCTCCCTTCGCGGATCGCGATCTCCTCGCCCACACTTACCTGATACGAGGGAATGTTGACCTTGCGGGCGTTCACCTGGATGTGACCATGGCGGACTAACTGCCGAGCTTGGCGTCGGGACATGCCGAAGCCGAGCCGGTAGACCACGTTGTCCAGACGACGCTCCAGCTGTTGTAGGAGCATTTCTCCGGTAACACCCCGGGTCCGGGCCGCCTTTTCGAAGTAATTCCGGAATTGGCCTTCCTGGGTGAAGTAAATGCGCTTGGCCTTCTGCTTTTCGCGCAACTGCAGGCCGTAGCCGACGATCTTAGCTTTGCGGTCCTTGCCATGCTGGCCGGGAGCAAAATTTCGCTTCTCGATGGGACACTTATCGCTGAAGCACTTGGTGCCTTTGAGGAACAGCTTCATGCCCTCGCGGCGGCAGAGACGACAGACGGGATCGGTATAACGTGCCAAGTTGTTTTCTCCTTGTTAGATGACCGGTTTACAGGTTTGGCTTCACCCTTCGTCCCGGACGAAAATCAGTGGTCAGTGGCTAGTGATCAGTGGTCCGTGATCGAGGCCGGAGGCCGCTGACTAATCACTGACCCCTGCCCACTGGCCACCTTCTTACACCCTTCTCCGCTTCGGCGGACGGCAACCGTTGTGGGGAATGGGCGTAGCGTCCTTAATGTTTCGAACCTCAATGCCCGCGGCGGCCAGAGCGCGGATCGCCGATTCGCGTCCCGAGCCAGGGCCGCTGACGCGGACTTCGACGCTGCGCACACCGTGGTCGCGGGCCATGTTCGCGGCGTTCATGGCCGCCTGTTGAGCGGCAAACGGCGTCCCTTTTCGCGATCCGCGAAAACCCAGCGAACCGGAGCTCTTCCACGCCAGAACATTTCCCGCCTGATCGGCGATGGTCACAATCGTATTGTTGAACGAGGCCTGGATATGGGCAATGCCGTGCGGAACGTGCTTCCGCTCTTTCTTCTTGAAAGTCTTCTTCTTGCCCTTTTTATCCGGCGCCGCCGCTGCTGCGCCGGTCCCCGCTGCCGCTGGTGCTGCTGGTTTTGCCATGTTTGCTTCTAGCTCCTAGCCTTTAGCTTCTAGCTAGGAGCTAGAAGCTAGCAGCTGATTTTCTAAGTCTTCGCCGTCGCCTTTTTCTTTTGCGCGACCGTACCTTTGCGTGGACCTTTCCGGGTGCGCGCATTGGTGTGGGTGCGTTGTCCACGGACAGGCAGGTTCCGGCGATGACGATAGCCGCGGTAGGAACCAATTTCGATGAGCCGCTTGATATTCATCGAAACTTCCTTGCGCAAATCGCCTTCCACCATGCCTTCGTTTTCGATCACCTGGCGGATGCGATTGACTTCGTCTTCGCCCAGGTCCTGGACTTTTTTCATCGGGTCCACCTTGGCCGCGTCGAGAATACGCGCCGCGCGGGGGTTGCCGATGCCATAAATATAAGTCAGCGCGATGTTCGCCCGCTTGTTACGCGGAAGATCGACGCCTGCAATGCGTGCCATAGTGCTCCTCTAATCCGTTATCCCTGACGCTGCTTGTGCTTGGAGTTAGTGCAGATGACCCGCACCACACCCTTGCGGTGAATGACCTTGCACTTGTCGCAGATTTTCTTTACCGATGCTCGTACTTTCATAAACCAGCCTTCAGCCCTCAGCCGTCAGCAAAACCTGGCCGGCAGAGAAGACGGCGTTCATTTATACCGGTACACGATGCGGCCGCGGTTCAGGTCGTAGGGCGAAAGCTCGACTGCGACCTTGTCGCCGGGCAGGATGCGAATGAAATTCTTGCGCATTTTTCCCGAGACGTGCGCCAGCACCTGGTGCTTGTTTTCCAGTTCTACCCGGAACATGGCATTGGGCAGCGGTTCAACTACCGTTGCCATCACTTCAATCGCGTCCTCTTTGCTCATCGACTCCTTAGAATCAGCTCTTAGCTCTTGGCTCTTAGCTAAAAGCCAAGAGCTAAAGGCTAATAGCTGTTTTACTGCGTCAAAATCATCGGCCCATCTTTCGTGACTGCGACACAATGCTCGAAGTGGGCGCTGTAGCTGCCGTCGGCGGTGACCGCGGTCCACTTGTCTTCGAGGACCCGCGTGCCCGGATTGCCCGAATTCACCATGGGCTCGATGGCCAGCACCATGCCTTCGCGCAAACGCGCTCCGTGTCCACGGGTGCCATAGTTCGGCACCTGCGGTTCTTCGTGCAGGCGCGTTCCGATGCCGTGTCCTACGAACTCCCGCACCACGCTGAAGCCGTTGGCTTCCACAAATTCCTGCACGGAGGCGCCGACATCTCCGACCGCGTTGCCGATTCTGGCCGCCTTGATGCCACGGTACAGCGAAGCCTCGGTGACTTCGAGCAGCTTGGCCAGCTCCGGCGTGATTGAGCCATCCACCGGAACCGTGACAGCGGCGTCGCCGTAGTAGCCGTCGAGCACCACGCCGCAATCGATCGAAACGATGTCACCGGCCTTCAGCACCCTCTTCTCCGAAGGGATGCCGTGCACGATCTCTTCGTTGATCGAGGTGCACAGTACGCAAGGATAGTCGTAATATCCCTTGAAGGCGGATTTTACCCCCAAATCTTTCATCTTCTGTTCCGCCGCGCGTTCCAGATCCATCGTGGTCGCGCCGGGTACAACCAGGCTGCGGACATGGTCGAGCACGTCGCGCACGACGCCACCGCTGCGCCGCATCTTTTCAATCTCCGCCGCTGATTTGCAGACAATCGCCATCACTCAGTTCTTATCGGCGGCCACCGGCCGGTGGCTTTCGATCACCCTAAAAATCTCTTCTGTGACCTGATCCACAGGCAGGTCGCCATTGACCGAAACCAGCCGCCCTTTACCCTCATAGTACTCGGCCACAGGCTTGGTCTGCAGTTCGTAGGCCGTCAGGCGTTCCCGGATGACTTCTTCACGGTCGTCGTCGCGGATCACCAGCGGTGAACCGTCGACGTCGCATCGGTCAGCGACACGGGGTGGCTGGGAGTATACGTTGTAGATCCGTCCACAGACGGGACAAGAACGGCGGCCGGTAATCCGCCGCAATACCTGATTATAATCCACGTCAATTCGGATCACAATGGGCAGACAGTGGCCGCGCTGCGGGTTGTCAAAGAACTCATGCTCCAGAAACGCATCCAGCCATCCGGCCTGGGCCGGATTGCGGGGAAAACCATCCAGGATGAAGCCGCGCTCGCAATCCACCTGGCGCAGGCGCTGCGCTACCATGTCATAAATCAGGTCGTCGGGAACCAGTTCGCCCCGCGCCATTACGTCCTTGGCAGCCACGCCCAGAGGAGTGCCGCGCCGCACATTTTCACGGAGGAGGTCGCCCGTGGAAATCTGCGGAATGCGATAGTGCTCCACGATCTGTTTGGCTTGCGTGCCCTTTCCTGCACCCGGCGAGCCAAGCAGGATGACAGGTCCGATGCCGCGCGAGATTGCCTCCGCCATCGAACTGGTCCTCCAGCCTCCCGATTGCAATTTCGTTCCACCAGCGCGACGACGCGAGCCCACTTCAACTTCCGCTCAATCCGATCAAAATACGACTGCTCAAACCACAAGTCCGTGCCCCGGGAGCACGAGCGTGGACGCTCGCGCCTACATTGCTCAGGGCGCCATAATCAGGACCAGGTACGACGGCCGCGGATGCGTCCGCTGCGCGGCGTAAAACCGTCGTAGTGTCGCATCACCAGCTGGGCTTCGATCTGAGTCACCGTGTCCATGGCAACGCCGACAACAATCAGCAGCGACGTGCCGCCAAAGTAAAAGTTAACGTTCAACCCGTTCGTCACCCAGGTAGGCAGCCGCTCGAAAAACGCGCCAATCGGTCCATAAAGATGGTTCAGGTGAATACCGGTGATCATCCATTCCGGAATGAACGAGATGATGATTAGATACAGCGCTCCCACCAGGGTGATGCGAGTCAAGATCTCGTTGATGTGATCGGCGGTGCGTTTGCCCGGACGAATGCCGGGGATGAATCCGCCATACTTCCTCATGTTGTCGGCAACCTCGTTGGGGTTGAAGACAATCGATACGTAGAAGTAGGCGAAAAAGATGATGCCCAGGGCGTACAAAAACGTGTACAGCGGTTCGCCCCATCCCAGATTGCGAATCAACTCTCCAAAATAACGGTTGTTGCGCAGGCTATAACCGACCGTCTGGGGGAGTGTAAGGATCGATGACGCGAAAATGACCGGCATCACACCGCCGGAGTTTACCCGCAGCGGCAGGTGTGTGGACTGTCCGCCCATCACCTTGCGGCCAACCACGCGCTTGGCGTATTGCACCGGAATCCTGCGCTCGCAACGTTCCACGTAGACGATGAAACCCACCACCAGAATCATCACTCCAATCAGCAGAATCATTGCGGGTGCGGTAAAGGCTCCCCAGGCGTCGGTGCGGACTTTGTCGAAGAGATCGATCACGGCGCGGGGCAAGCCCACCACGATGCCGGCAAAAATCAACAATGACATGCCGTTGCCGACACCGCGCTCGGTGATCTGTTCGCCCAACCACATGATGAAGGCGCTACCCGTGGTCAGGGTCAGCATGGTCATCAGAATGAACCTAGGGCCGGGATGGACCACAAAATCTCCGCTTCGCTGCAGCTGCCAGGCGATGCCGAAGGACTGGATCGAGGCCAGGATCACGGTCAGGTAGCGCGTCCACTGCGTGATCTTCTTGCGGCCGAGTTCGCCTTCTTTCTGCAGCTTGGCCAGCGGCTCATAGACCACGGTCAGCAACTGCAAAATGATGGACGAAGTGATGTAAGGCATGATGCCCAGGGCAAAAATGGTCAAGCGACGCAGCTGGCCGCCGGAAAACAGGTCCACAAAACCGAGGAGACTGCCCCGGTTCTGCTCGAAAAATTGCTGCAGCTTGTCCGCATTCACGCCCGGCGTGGGGATGTGGCCGCCCAGGCGGTACACGGCCAGCAGCCCAAGCGTGAACAGAATGCGCTTGCGAAGGTCCGGGATACGAAAGACGTTGGCCAGTTTCTCCAGCATGACTACAACACCTCGAACTTGCCGCCAGCCTTGGTGATCTTCTCCTGGGCTGACTTGGAAAACTTGTGCGCGTGCACGGTCAGCGCGATCCCGAGCTCGCCGTCTCCGAGCACCTTCAACGGGCGCTTGCTCTTGATCACGCCCGCCTTGCGCAGCACGTCGGGCGTGATGGTGGTCTCGCCCAGCGCCGCCAGCTTCTCCAGATTCACGATGTTGAATTCCTGGCGGAAGATATTGGTGAATCCGCGTTTGGGCATACGGCGATGCAGCGGCATCTGGCCGCCTTCAAAGCCGCGCATCATGCGCGATCCGCTGCGCGAACGCTGGCCTTTGTGTCCACGGGTGGAGGTCTTGCCCATGCCTGAACCCATGCCGCGGCCCACGCGCTTCTTGTTTTCCGCTGCCTTCTTTGGCGCCCGAATATTCGAAAGATTCATAAAT
The DNA here is from genome assembly GCA_041498365.1 of Terriglobia bacterium. Lineage (GTDB taxonomy): Bacteria > Acidobacteriota > Terriglobia > Terriglobales > Acidobacteriaceae > JAIQFF01. The sequence goes on from JBGQIG010000012.1 coordinate 11,905, forward strand.
AAGCTCTCAGCTGTCAGCTGTCAGCTATCAGCACCGGGTTGCCTGATGGCTGATCGCTGAAAGCTAGTTCACGATTTCCACCAGGTGCGGCACCTTGGCCACCATGCCGCGGATGGCCGGGTTGTCCGGCCGCTCGATCACCTGGTTCAGCCGACTAAAACCCAGACCTTTCACGACCCGCTTCTGTTGTACCGGGGCACATATGGCGGAACGAACCCATTTCAAATGGATTTTGGCGCCACCGCCCGGACTCGATTTCTTCGCCAATTTATTCGGCATGATTACAGTTCCTCAGCCGTCTTGCCGCGCATGGCGGCGACGTCGCTTCTGTTCTTCAAATGTTTAAGCGCGTCAAAGGTCGCCTTGATCACATTGTGCGGGTTGGTGGTGCCGATCGACTTGGTCAGCACGTTCTGGATGCCGGCCGAAGTCATAACCGCGCGCACCGCTCCGCCCGCGATTACTCCTGTACCTTCCGGAGCCGGTTTCAGCAGCACCCGGCCCGAGCCGAAACGTCCCAACACCAAGTGCGGGATGGTGGTCTGAGTCAGGTTCACCCTCATCAGGTTCTTCTTCGCCGACTCAATTCCCTTGCGGATGGCCTGGGGAACTTCCTTCGCCTTCCCCGAGCCGTAGCCCACGACAGCGGCGCTGGGATCGCCCACCACCACCAGGGCGGCGAAAGAGAGGTTCTTGCCTCCCTTGACGACTTTCGTGACGCGATTGATCGCAACCACCTGGTCTTTCAGCTGGTAAGAATTCGCATCAAGCTTCTTAATGACTGTTGGCATCGATTCTCATTTCAAAATTTGGTAATTTGGTAATTGAGTAATTTGAAAAACCGAAGCGTCCGATTTCCAATTACCCAATTTCTCAATTTCTCAATTCTTCAAAACTGCAATCCGGCTTCGCGGGCGGAATCGGCCAGGGCCTTGACCCGTCCGTGATAAATGTAGCCGCCACGATCGAACACGACTTTGCTGATCCCCTTGGCCTTAGCGCGCTCGGCAATGTTCTTGCCGACGCTCTTGGCCGCGGCGAGGTTGCCACCGGTGCGCCGCTCGCCTTTTTTCCCTTCCGCGGAGTGCGCGGAAACCAGGGTCTCGCCCTTCAGGTCGTCAATCAGCTGGACGTAAATATGATTCAACGAGCGATACACGTTCAGCCGCGGGCGCTCGGCAGTGCCGAGAATCTTCTTGCGGATGCGTTCATGAACGTGCCGCCGGTTCTGGTTCTTGGATGTCTGCGTAAGCATTGTTCTAGTCCTCGGTCGTGCGCGGGTCCTTGGTCGTTCGTCGTTGGTCGTTGGCAAAAACGCAGTCACAACGACTTTTGCAAAATTCCTACAGCGACCGACCGCCTCTACCGTTCGGGGTTGGCCAACGACCAAGGGCCAACGACCGACGACGGTTACTTCGCTCCCGTCTTCCCAACCTTCTTCTTCAAGCGCTCGCCGGCATAGCGCACACCTTTGTTCTTGTACGGATCCGGCGGCCGCAGGCTGCGCATTTCGGCGGCCACCTGGCCCACCTTCTGACGGTCGATGCCGGTTACGCTGAGTTTGGTCTGCTTGGGATCGACTGTGGCTTCAATCCCGACCGGCAGCGGGTACTCGATCGGATGCGAATATCCCAGACTGAACACTACCGTGTTCTTGCCTTTCAACTCGGCGCGATATCCGATACCGACGATTTCCAGTTCCCGGGTCCAGCCCTTGGTGACGCCTTCCACCGCGTTGTTGACCAGGGCACGCGCCAGTCCATGCACGGCAGCCTGCGAATCGTTCTCGCGGATGGCCACCAGATTGCCGTCCTGCTGCTCCATGCGAATGCCGCGGGGGAGCTGCGTGTCCAGCTTGCCCTTGGGACCCTGCACGGCGACCACGTTGCCTTCAATCTTGACCGCAACTCCCTTAGGGAGCGGGATCGGTTTTCTTCCAATTCTTGACATAAGCTTTCAACTCTCAGCTTTCAGCTCTCAGCTTGGATCACCGTCTTGACTGATAGCTGACGGCTGATAGCTAATAGCTGGGTTTCTACCAAATCTCGCACAGCACTTCACCGCCCACGCCCTGCTTGCGGGCCTGGCGTCCGGTCATGACCCCGCGGGGCGTGGTGAGAATGCTGATGCCCAGACCGCCCAGCACGCGCGGAATCTCGCTGCGCCGCACGTAGACCCGGCAACCCGGCCGGGAGACGCGCTCGACGTTCGAGATCGCGGCCTCGTTGTTGTTGCCATATTTCAGATAGATACGCAGGACTCTGTGGCCTTCCTCTTCCGCCGGTTTGAAGTTGGAGATATAGCCTTCCTCTTTAAGGATGCGGGCGATCTCCAGCTTCAGCTTGGAAGTGGGAACATCTACCTTTTGATGGCGGGCACGAATCGCGTTGCGAATGCGCGCCAGCATGTCTGCGACCGGATCGGTCAACCTCATTGTTTGCTTCTCCTCCGCCGCCCGTTTGCTTCAGCGTTCCTTCCCTGGCCGCTGAAGAACCCGCGACGACGCTTCCACCCGGACTTGGGTGCCCCACCCTTGCGCTTTTGCAAGGGTGGGAGACTGCATTACCAGGACGACTTCGAAACCCCAGGAATTTCTCCCCGCAACGCCAAACCGCGGAAACACAGCCGGCAAATGCCAAACTTGCGCAAATATGCGCGCGGGCGTCCGCATAGTTTGCAGCGGTTATGCTTGCGCGAGGAAAACTTCAGCTTCGGTTCTTTGCCCCGCGCCTTGTCAAACTTCTCCTGGATCTTTGCGTCCTTAACTCGTTTTGCTGTAGTCAATTTACCTTTAGCTCCTAGCTTCTGGCTGCGCGCTCTCGGCTCTCAGCCGTCAGCTCTCAGTTAAGACTTGATAACGCTTTCATGACTCAATTACTGCGGCCGGAACGGCATGCCCAGGTGCTTCAACAGGACCCGTGCTTGGTCGTCCGTCCGCGCCGTCGTCACAATGGTGACGTTCATGCCCTTGGTCTTGTCCACCTTGGCGTAGTCGATCTCGGGAAAGATCAGCTGGTCGTGCAGGCCCAGCGTGTAGTTGCCGCGCCCGTCAAACGACTTGGTCGAGACTCCCTTAAAGTCGCGCACCCGTGGGAGTGCCACGTTCACCAGCCGATCGAAAAACTCGTACATGCGGTCTCCCCGCAGGGTGACCATGGCGCCGATGGCTTGTCCTTCGCGCACCTTGAAGGCGGCAATCGATTTCTTGGCCCGGGTCGTAACCGGCTTCTGGCCGGTGACCTGGCCCAGTTCGTTGGCCGCGGGGTCGAGGATCTTGGCGTTCTGAGTGGCCTCGCCCACACCCATGTTGACCACGATCTTGTGCAGATGGGGCACCGCCATCGGGTTTTTCAGGTCGAATTCCTTCATCAACGCAGGCGCGACTTCACCCTTGAACCGGCTCTTGAGCCGTGGCGTTTCCTTGGCGCTGTGGCGTGCCACCGCCGGCGCCTTTGGCTCTTGCTGCTTCTCGCCTTGCCTGTCTTTTTTCTCTTTCGCCATGGCTTCAGTTACCTTCTTTACGATTTCGGAGCGTTGGAACCAGCTTTTAGCTGTTAGCTCTTAGCCTTTAGCTCGAAGATTCCAACGTGTACCGCTGCCTGAGCGCTCTAAAATCCCTTCGAATCCCGTCCGCAACTCTGTGCTCTTCAGCTAAAAGCTTAGAGCTAGCAGCCAGAAGCTATTTGTCCAGCGTGGCCCCGCACTTGCGACACACCCGGACCTTGCGTTCTCCCTGGAACTCGTGGCCGATGCGCACCGGGCGCTTGCAGTTGGTACACATCAAGGCCACATTCGAGATGGCGATGCGGCTCTCCTGCTCGGCAATTCCGCCCTTCACGTTTCGCTGCGGGTTGGGGCGAACGTGCTTCTTGACCAGCATCACGTGTTCGACCAGGATTTTGGCATCGTTCGGAAAGACGCGCAGGACGCGGCCTTCTTTTCCCTTGTCGCGGCCGGTGATCACTTTCACCGTGTCGTTGCGGCGAAGGTCAACTCGTTTATGCTCTGTTGCTACTGTCTTCATTTGTGGTTCTCAGCTCTCTAAAGTACTTCTGGCGCCAGAGACACAATCTTCAAAAACTTCTTCTCGCGCAGTTCGCGGGCCACGGGTCCGAAGACGCGGGTGCCCACCGGCTCGCCGGCCTCGTTGATCAGCACCGCGGCATTCTGATCGAAGCGAATGTAAGTGCCATCCCGGCGGCGATGCTCTTTGCGGGTGCGCACGATGACCGCCTTCACCACTTTCCCCTTTTGCACCTGGCCCTCCGGGGCGGCCTCTTTCACGCTGGCCGTGATGACATCGCCCAGTCCCGCGTTCAGGCCGGTCGAACCGCCGAGCGGCAGAATCATCTGCAGCTTGCGGGCGCCGGAGTTGTCGGCGACCTCGAGCATCGATCTCATCATCACGGCCATAATCTTGATCTCCCTCAGCGTTCCGATCAGCGATTCAACTAGCGTTCCGCTCGGTTAACTGGCTTCCGCAATGGTGGTTTCCGGCAATAACGCGGCGCGGCGGACCACTTCCTTCAGGCGCCAGCGCTTCAGCTTGGACAAAGGACGAGTTTCTTCCAGCCGGACCACGTCGCCCACTTGGGCCACATTCTTCTCGTCGTGGGCATAGAATTTCTTGGCTTTCGAAACCACGCGCTTGTAGAAGGGATGCGCCTTTTTGCGCACCACCTGCACCACGATGGTCTTGTGCATGCGGCTGGAGACCACTTCGCCGACCACTTCCTTGCGCCGTCCCGCCGCCTGCCGTACCGCCGTTCCGGGCTGTGAGTTTGTCTCGGGCATGTTACTTTTTCTCCGTTCCGCCAGTCGAGGGGAGTTCCCGCTCGCGAGCGATGGTCTTCACCCGCGCGATGTCCTTGCGCAGGCCGCGAATCTTCTTCAGGCTCTCGGTCTGTCCCATGTTGAGCTGGAACTTCAGCTTGAAGAGCTGGTCGCTGAGCTCGTGCTCCTGATGGCGAAGTTCGTCGGCGGTTAAGTTGCGTACTTTTTCGGATTTCATAGTCAGTTCCCAGTTCCTGGTTTCCAGTTCCCCCGCCCGCAGTTCTCGGCCCGCAGTTCTCAGTGCGCGCCCTCGCGCTTCACGAACACGGTGCGCAGCGGCAGCTTGTGCGAGGCCAGACGCATGGCCTCGCTGGCGTCCTGCTGCGTGACCCCTTCCATCTCGAACAGAATCTTTCCTGGCCGGACCACCGCCACCCAGTGGTCGGGCGCGCCCTTGCCCTTGCCCATACGGGTTTCAGCCGGCTTCTTGGTGACCGGCTTGTCCGGGAACAGGCGGATCTGAATCTTGCCGCCGCGCTTGATGAAACGGGTCATGGCCACGCGTGCCGCCTCAATCTGGCGGTCGGTGATCCAACCCGGCTCGAGCACCTTCAAACCGTAGTCCCCGAAAGCCAGCTGGCTTCCGCGCCATGCCTTACCGGTCATGCGCCCGCGCTGCTGCTTGCGGTACTTCACTTTCTTTGGCATCAACATAAATCAGCTCTTAAGCTTCTAGCTCTTAGCTTCTGGCCAAACCCTTAGAACGCGCCGGCTTGCTGCGGCTCGCGTTTCTTGGCCGGCAAAATTTCGCCTTTGTAGATCCAGCACTTCACCCCGATCACGCCGTAGGTGGTGCGGGCTTCGGTAAAGCCGTACTCGATATCGGCGCGCAGCGTGTGCAGCGGCAGACGGCCCTGCAGGTACCACTCGGAACGCGCGATTTCGTTGCCGTTCAAGCGGCCGCTGACCCGGACCTTGATCCCTTTGCAGCCGAAGCGCAGCGCCGAGTCCACCGCTTTGCGCATGGCGCGGCGGAAGCCCACGCGCTTTTCCAGTTGCAGGGCGATCGACTCCGACACCAGTTGCGCGTCCAGCTCCGGCTTGTGCACTTCCTGGATGTCAATGTAAACCTCGCGGGCGGTGCGCTTCTGCACGTCTTGTTTCAGCTTGTCGATTTCCGCGCCCTTGCGTCCGATGATGATGCCCGGCCTCGCTGTCTTGATGATCACCCGCAGCTTGTTGCCGGGACGCTCGATTTCAATCGAGCTGACGCCCGCGGACTTGAGCTTGTCTTTCAACTCATTCCGCAGCTTGACGTCTTCGAGCAACAGCTTGTCGTAATCGCGCTCCACAAACCAGCGCGACTTCCAGGGCTTGGTGTAGCCCAGGCGAAAACCATA